>JBAZWE010000033.1:0-17464 GCA_041660545.1 Thermoleophilia bacterium | reverse complement strand
TATGAAGGCGATGGCCCCGAACATGCCGAACGAGGTCAGGAAAGTGACGATGACCGAGACATTCAGGCCGCGGTTGGCAAACAGGCTCAGCGGCAGCACGGGGTCCTCGGCCCGGTTTTCGATCAGCGCGAAAAGAGCAAGGAGTAGCGCCGTCGCGGCAAACAGCCCGACGATCTGAACGGAACCCCAGGCGTACTGGCTGCCGCCCCAGACGAACGCGAGCAGTAGTGCGATCAGCGCCAGCCCCAGGGTCATCGCCCCCGCGAAATCGATGGAACGCCGGACGGCCGCCGTCTTTATCTTTGGCAGGGCGATGATCAGCACCGCCAGGGCCAGGATGCCGAAGGGCACGTTTATGTAGAAGATCCAGCGCCAGCTGATGTTGTCGGTTAGCCAGCCGCCGACCAGCGGCCCGGCGACGCTGGCGATTCCGAATACGCCACCGATCAGTCCCTGCCAGCGTCCGCGCTCTGCCGGGGTGAACAGGTCGCCGATGATGGCGATCGCGTTGACCATGATGGCGCCGCCGCCGATACCCTGGAAGGCGCGAAAGAGGATCAGCTGCAACATCGAGTGGGACTGGGCGCTCATTATCGAGCCGGCCATGAAGATGATTATGCCCGCCACGAAAAAGACCCGGCGCCCGTAGATGTCAGAAAGCTTGCCGTAGATGGGGATAGTGACCGTCGAAGCCAGCATGTACGCGGAGAAGACCCAGCTCAAATGCTCCAGCCCCTGGAACTCCTTCACTATCTGCGGCATGGCCGTGGCCACGATCGTCTGGTCCAGCGCGGCAAGGAAGATCGCCAGCATCACGCCGACCATGGCGATGACCCTGGATTTATGATGAGTGTCAGATGTTGTTTCTGTGGCTTTGACGGCTTTCATCGAGCTCCCTTTAGGTAATCTGGAAAGTATACGTTTTAGATGGTGGATTAGCCAAAAGGGGAAATGGCCGAGGGACATAGCTGGTAAAATCGGCCGCGGTCTCAAGCAGACGAGGAGATTCCGACTGTCCACGATAGAAAATTCCCGGAACGGGTATTTAGAAGCTAGTAACGTTTACGATCTTTTGTGTACCAGTGAAACGGAAGAGGTGAGTCATGGACAACGGATACTTCGGCATAGACCTTTCCCAGATCATACTCGGCGGAGCCATGCTCCTGGTGTTTATAGGCTTTGCCGTATGGGGAGTGCGCACGTCACGCAGGAAACCCGGGAAAATGTAGGTCACGGCAACAGCAGGATCCTCGCGGCCGGGCCGAAGTCGCTTTGTTTATCGTAAACCAGGCCGGGTCGCATGGCTGGCGGGGGTTGCCGATAAGTTGCCACCGGCCTGCTATTGCCCTATAGTTATACACAGCCCGCTAAGTCGCGGGTGTTAATTTGGTTTGAAGTGCTTGGCTGATCGTTCTTTTGGCAGTTGATCGAGTGCTCCTACCACGGGAATGGTGAGAGGAGGAATTAACTTGCCAGAAGGAACAGTCAAATGGTTCTCCGATCAAAAAGGCTTCGGCTTTATTGAGCGCGAGAACGGGACAGATCTGTTTGTGCACTTCTCTGAGATCAAAGGCGACGGTTTCAAAACCCTCGCCGAGGGCCAGAAAGTGAGCTTTGAAGCCACGGAAGGCCCCAAGGGCCCCCAGGCCACAAACGTGAATCCCATAGCCTAGTATTCCATTGAGGAATCTAATGGGGGCCCTCCGAGAGGGGGGTCCCTCTTTGTTTAGCTCACAACCAGGAAAGAACGACGTGAAGATCAACAGGTTGCCAGAACTTAAAATCGGTGATTTGAAAGCGAAGCTTCCCATCATCCAGGGTGGAATGGGAGTGGGTATCTCTCTCGCCGGCCTTGCCTCCGCGGTAGCCAACGAAGGCGGCATCGGCGTCATCGCGGCGCCCGCGATCGGTATGGAGGAGCCCGATTTCTTCTCCAACTACCTTACAGCGAACATTAGGGCGCTCAAGAAGGAGATCAGAAAAGCACGGGAGCTGACCAAGGGCATCCTCGGCGTCAACATCATGGTTGCCCTGTCCAACTACGCCGACCTGGTCAAGGCATCGGTCTCCGAAGGCATCGATATAATTATTTCCGGTGGCGGCCTGCCGCTGGATCTGCCGCAACACCTCAATGGCAACATGAAGACCAAACTGGTGCCCATCGTCTCCTCCGGCAGGGCGGCCAGGATCCTGTGCAAACGCTGGTCGGAACGCCATAACCGTCTGCCCGACGCCGTCGTGGTCGAAGGTCCCAAGGCCGGCGGTCACCTGGGCTTCAAGCCGGATGAGCTGGATAATCCCGAGAATCTGCTCGAGAACCTGATTCCTGAGGTTATTGCCGAGATCAAACCCTTTGCCGACGAGCGTGGCGTGAAAGTTCCCGTTATCGCCGCCGGCGGAATCTACACCGGCGCGGATATCTCAAAGTTTTTACGTCTGGGCGCCAGCGGCGTGCAGATGGGCACGCGTTTCGTCACGACCGACGAGTGCGACGCCGCGATTGAATTCAAGCAGGCCTACCTCGACGCCAGCGAAGAGGATATCATCGTCATCAAAAGCCCGGTGGGTATGCCCGGCCGGGCGATCCGCAACAAGTTTCTCGACGATGTCCGCGAAGGTAAGAGAAAACCCTATAAGTGTCCTTATCATTGCGTTCGCACCTGCGATTACGAGAAAAGCCCGTACTGCATCTTCTTTGCGCTGATCAACGCCCAGCGAGGCAAGCTCAAACACGGCTTCGCCTTCGCCGGTTCCAACGCCTGGCGGGCGAGCGAGATCATCACCGTGCATGAATTGATGGAGACACTGGCGCGTGAGTACGAGGAAGCGGAAGCGAAACTGGCCGCAACGTCAGAAAAGACTTCTTCCTCCGCGGCATAAGCCAGCCTGCCGCGCCGCGTCGAAAGCCGCGTACTCCACCTTCCTGAATATTTTATCTCACATTTTCATCAGCATCATTTCAGGTTCACTCCATCACAATCAGGGCACATTGTCATCCGAACATCCGCGATCATGAAATCAGGCACCGTCTTCTAAAAGGTAATCTTATCCGCTTGACGAAGTTGCTTCTGTTATAGCCCGCGACGGGCAGGAGCAAATCCCAAAAAGGGGTAACGATGCTATACGTGATTCTGGTTTTGCAGATCCTCGTGATTGCTTTCGGGGTGGGGATTCATATGATGCGCAACCGGGATGATCGCACCGGCGCCGGATTCTTCAAAGTCTTCCTACCCTGGTTTCTGGCCGTCTCAATAGGCCTTGGCGGCGTCTGGTCATTCATGGGACACGCGTTTTTTGCTGACGAGACGGCCAAATCGATCGGCTGGCCGATCGGTAATCCCTTCCAGTTCGAGGTCGCGATAGCGAACCTATCCTATGGCGTTCTCGGTTTTTTGTGCCTGCGTTATCACGGAAAATTCTGGTGGGCCACCGTGATCGCCTACACGGTTTTTCTGTGGGGCGCGGCGTACGGCCATATATATGAGCTGCTTGTCAACAACAACCACGAACCGGGTAATGCCGGCTTTGTCCTGTATGCGGATATCATCACACCTGTGTTGCTGATCGCGCTATTGATTGCTTACTCGAAAGTGGCGGGGAAAGAACCGGCTACCGGATAATTTCCCCCCGCCCGGCTCCGGCGTTCATCCGGAATATGACTGATAAACGCCGGTTCCGGCAATAATGCATCATGCTCAAAGTCAGAAACATCAACCTGAAAAAGGGCGATCGACAGATCATCAGCGATGTTTCCTTCGAGGTTGATGATGGGGAAGTCTTCGGGATCCTCGGGGCAAACGGCGCCGGTAAAAGCTCGCTGGCTTATGCCCTCATGGGCTGTCCGGAATATCAGCCCGATCATGGAACCATCACCTTTGACGGGCTCGATATAACAGACAAAAGCATGGACGAGCGCGCGCGGCTGGGCATAACGCTCGCCTGGCAGGAGCCCGCTCGTTTCGAGGGTCTCGGCGTTGCCGACTTTGTCATGCTGGGTAGCGGCGGTCACGATCGAAACGCGGACAGCTATCTCGAGCTCATGCGTCTTCCTCCCGAAGAATACCGCCAGCGTAAAGTCGATCGCACACTTAGCGGGGGTGAGAGGAAGAAGATCGAGCTTGCTTCCGTGCTTGCGATGAGGCCGCGGCTGGCAATTCTTGATGAGCCCGATTCCGGCATCGACATGATCTCCCAGGATGCCATCATCAGCATGATCGATACGATTCGCGGCTATGGCGGCTCGATCATACTGATCACCCACGAAGAAGAAGTGATCCGTACCGCGGATCGCGCCGCGCTCATGTGCAGCGGTCTCGCATTCAAGGTAGGCGAACCTCGGGAAGTCGTCGATTACTACCGGCACATCTGCAGGCCCTGTCCCAGCAAGGACTATCCGTCCGAAGAAGATATCGCAGCCAGTGGAAAAGGAAATGTTTCGCCCGGTTCCGGGCTCGGGAAGGATGCCGGATGAAGGCCCATGTCCGCGACTATGAATTGATGCTTGAGGCTTACAGCAGCGCCCGTGGTGATCCCGCCGTCTTCGCTGATGACGGCATCGCCCATCTCGTTATTCATGAAAACAGGGTGCTGGGCGCGCACCTGGTTCCCGGCCTTGAAATCGAGCCACAGGAGACAGCATCAGGCATCGATCTCAAGGTAAGGGTGCTGCCGGAAACAAAGATCGAAAAGCCCGTACACCTCTGTTTCGGGGTCCTGCCCGAGTCGGGCGAACAGAACATCAACATAGCGGTGGAAGTAGGCTGTAACGCCGGGGTGAAGCTGCTGGCGCACTGTATCTTTCCCAATGCAATCAGTGTCCGGCATAACATGCAGGCGCAAATAAATATTGCCGAAAATGGTTTCTACGGTTACGACGAGGTCCATTTCCACGGGCAGCAGGGCGGCGCGACTGTGATTCCCAAAGCGAAGATCACCCTGGGCGAGGGCGCATCTCTTGCGACCGGTTTCCAGTTGACCAGCGGCAGGGTCGGTGAACTCGATATCGATTATGAAGTAGAAGCAGGTCCCGGCTCAGTCGCGGAAATGATCGCGCGGGTTTTCGGCTCTGGCAGTGACAGGATCAGGATCCGGGAGAAATGTGTGCTGGCGGGTGAGCGGGCGCGTGGCATCATCAAGAGCCGGGTGGCGGTCAAGGGAAGTGCGATAAGCGAAGTCTTCTCCGAGATGGCGGCCGTCGGCGCACTTTCGCGCGGTCATGTCGATTGTATCGAGATAGTCCAGGAGGAAGGCAGGGCCCGTGCGGTTCCAGTCGTGGAGGTTTTTGACCATACGGCCAAAGTCACTCATGAAGCCGCCATCGGCAGCGTCGACAGGAAACAGCTGGAGACTCTGATGGCGCGCGGGTTGAAGCAGGAGCAGGCCGTGGACCTCATTATCCGGGGCATGCTGAGTCCCGTATAAAGCCGCCTGTCCGCGCTGGCGGGCGCCATCTTATGAAGAGTCTCTTCGAGGCTTAAGTAAAGACGCCGCTATCGCGGACGATAAAAAGTATGAGGTCTTCGCGTGGCCTCACCCCAAAAGCACGAAAAGACTTCCCCCCAAGGACAAGAAGCCCTCTCGATGTTGACAGGGGCAAACCCCCGGAAACGGGGCGACGCAAAGCCGAGGGTCTAAGGTCTCCAAAAGCCGCGAAAGGATGCGGCTACCAGGGACTACGACAGCCTGGCCGCTTAACATCTGAAAATCGCGTAGTTACAAGGAGTCAATCCCCCATGCTCAATCGCACCTTAATCCGTACCTCGATAGTCCTTGCCCTTTTTTCGGTCGTACTGCTCTCGCTGGCATTCGCGGGACAGGCGTTGGCCCAGACCGCACCGGCTGCGCCAGCATTCAAACTGGGGGTGTTTCTTCCCAACCCCGGGAACATCGGCCGGTTTGAAAGCCAGACCATCCAGCATCGCGCCGACATTTTTCTCTGGTACCAGGCCGTGGGTGAACAGTTCAACTCAGCACAGCTGGGCCCCGTTGCCGCCGGTGGACGCACGATCCAGCTTGCCTGGGAACCGCACGATCCCAACGCCGCCGACGCGGTCGACCAGCCGGCATACAGGTTGAAGAACATCTCCCGCGGTGATTTTGATAACGACATCCACCGCTGGGCGCGTGATTTGAAGAGCTTCGGCTATCCGGTGATCATCAGGCCCATGTGCGAGATGAACGGCGACTGGACCAGCTGGGGCGGGACAGTAAATGGAAACGTGCCCGCCGATTACATCCCGGCGTGGCGTCATATACACGACGTCTTCGTGCAGGAAGGCGCCGTCAACGTCAAGTGGCTCTGGGCTCCCAACCTGGATGAATCGGCTGCGGGGGCCCGCTCCACGTACGATACCTACTATCCGGGCGATGCCTATGTGGATTACGTGGGAATCAATGGTTACAACTGGGGAACGTCCGTGGTCCTGCCTTACTGGAGTTCCAGCTGGCAGTCCTTTACGCAGGTGTTCCAGTACAGCTACGATGAACTCGCCGTCCGGACGAACAAGCCGATCATGATCGGTGAAATGGGATCGACCGAGCTGGGAGGCAACAAGGCGGCGTGGACCACCGACATGTTCTCGAAGCTGAAGACCAGGTTTCCGCGCGTGGTAAGCATTACCTGGTTCAACATCAACAAGGAGACAGACTGGCGCATACAGAGTTCCACCAGAAATCTGAATGCGTTCAAGAAAGGGATCCAGACGATGGATAGCTATCATCCGGTGTATCTGCAGTAAGAAGATAAACGGCGCGGCGGCCGGGGACGGGGAGCGCGGATCCATCGGATCCGCGCTCCCTTGCTGTTTAAGGAGCAAGGAAAAGACCTTTTTTTCGAATCAGCGACAAAAAGGCGAATAATTGCGTGCGAGTGTATTAAAATAGCGTGCAGTCATTAAGTTGATGTGAAAGGAAAAAGCTTTCAGCAAGCAGGATGAAATTCCAAGGTGGGGCAAAGCTACATCCGTTTGGCTCGACACGACGCCGCGGACTCATTACGTGCCGCTGGCGGCGGGCCTCGAGGTCGATGTGGCTGTGGTCGGCGGGGGAATCGCCGGACTCATGTGCGCGTATTTTTTATTTCGGGAAGGGCTGACGGTCGCGGTCGTCGAGGCGGGAAGGATCATCGAGGACGTCACGGGTTTTACCACAGGAAAGATCACATCTCAACATGGCCTGATTTATGGTTACCTCACCGAGAGGCACGGCATTGAAAAGGCGCGCCTTTATGGAGAGGCAAACCAGGCGGCTCTGGAGAAGATCGCTGACCTGATCGAGCACAAGTGGATTGCCTGTGATTTCCGGCGGACGAGCGCCTATCTGTTTACGGAGAAAGAAGAGAACCTGGAAATCATCAGGGCTGAGGTCAAGGCCGCGCAAGATGCCGGATTGCCGGCTTCCTTTGTGTCCGAGACACCGCTGCCATTCGCCCGTGGGGCGGTCCGTTTTAAGAACCAGGCCCGCTTCCATCCGCGCAAGCTGCTTTTATCCCTCGCCGAAGAGATCACCGCGGGGGGCGGATATGTGCTCGAGAACACACGGGCGCTGGATATCGGGGATGACAGCTACCCGGAACTTACGACCGACCGTGGTACGATCCATGCCGACAAGGTGGTAGTCGCCACCAACACTCCTTTTTTCCACGCGGATGAATTCATTCCCAGACTGACACCGACGCGTTCCCATGTACTCGGCTTGCGGTTAAACGGCCCGGTGCCCGAGGGGCTCCATTACGGTATCGATGGCAACGGACATTCCATCCGCAGCCAGCCGACAAAAGAGGGAGCATTGCTGATGGTGGGCAGCTGGTTCAAGGACGCGGACGCGGACGCGGACGATGTTGCCCTGCAATACGAGAGGATCGAGCAAGCAGCCCGTTCTCAGTTCGACATCAAAACCATCGCTTATCACTGGTGGACCCGTGACATAAAGACTCCCGACCGGCTGCCCTTCATCGGCAGGATGCCAGGTTTGGAGAATGTATACATGGCTGCGGGGTTTGGCGGCTGGGGCATGACGACCAGCGCCATGGCTGCTACTGTTCTGGCCGATCTGATGGCCGGGCGCGATAATCCGGAGGCAGCACTTTTTGATCCGTCACGGGATACGGGAAAATCCTCATCCGAATCCGTGGCGACGAATATGGACAAGGAGGGTGGCCCCGTTGCGGCAAAGGGGCGATATGACATGGAAGAACTCAACAACGGTGATGGCAAGGTATTGGATCTGGACGGCGCGAAAGTGGCGGTCTACAAGGACGACGATGGGAATGTCTCAGGCATCTCGGCAAAATGCACCCACATGGGCTGCACCATCGATTTCAACGCGCAGGAGAAAACCTGGGATTGCCCCTGTCATGGCTCGCGCTTCGATATCGATGGGCAGGTCGTCCGCGGTCCTGCGCTTGTAGCTCTGGAAAAGATCGATCTGCCCTGACCGGCAGGCAGTGCCGGCATGCCGCTCTGCCGGGTACGATAACCGGTACGCGGCGCCGATCGACAGGGCGAGTGTAAAACCAGAGCCTTCTGACCCGGTGATCACGTCGGGAATCCGGCCTAAAACCCACACAAACGCAATCGGAATCCTTACACGACTATAAACGTCTAACTTCCAGTAGAAAAATACCCCCCAAGGTATCATGTCAGCTTCTGGTGAAAACAGGTTTTCTCTCTGGATGTGCGGGTATCTTCGCGGGTACGGCAATTAATAAATTTCAAACCCCAAGGGGGCTCATCATGTTTAAGGTAGTTGTAATCGGAGGCAGTTTTGCAGGTCTTACGGGAGCGCTGGAAGCAAAACGCAAACTGGGTTCCACGACTGAAGTGGTCCTCATCTCCAAAACCGATAGCTTTGTCTATATCCCTTCCCTGATCTGGGTTCCTTTTGGCTGGAGGACCGTCAAGGACATCACGATTCCGCTCAAACCCGTTCTTGACAAACATGGTGTGAAATTCATCCAGACCGAGGTATCAAAGGTCGAGCCGGAAAACAACAAGGTTATAACCAGCGACGGCGAGATTGATTACGATTACCTCCTGGTCGCCTCCGGCGTAAGCACGCGCTTCGATCTGATCGAAGGCCTTGGGCCTGACAAGAACACATATTCGGTCTGCACGCCGAGTCACGCCGAGGATGCGGCCGCGGGCTGGCAGAAACTGATCAGCGATCCGGGACCTGTAGTTGTCGGTGCCTCCCAGGGCGCAAGCTGCATGGGAGCAGGTTATGAGTTCCTCTTCAACCTGGAATATGCCGCGCGTAAGGCAGGCATACGTGACAAGGTCGACATCACCTGGATCACGCCGGAACCCTTCCTGGCGCACTTCGGCATCGGCGGAATGGCCGGTGGAGAGGCCATGCTCAAGTCGTTCATGAAGATGTTCAATATCAACTATATTGTAAATTCCGAGATCGAGAAGATCACGGAGGCGGATGTGGTGCTCAAGGACGGCAGGAAGCTGCCCTACAAATACTCGATGATCATCCCGCCCTTCAATGGCGCGAAATACGTCAAGGAGTCAGGCGATCTCGGGGACGAAAAGGGTTTCATACCCATCGATGACACCTACCGGCACAAGAAGTATCCGAACGTCTTCGCGGCGGGGCTGGCGGTAGCCGTACCGCTACCCTGGTCGACACCGGTGGCGTTGGGTATTCCCAAGACGGGATTTCCTTCCGAGGAGAGCGCCAAGGTCGCGGCCGGCAATATCGTACATGTGTTGCACGGCGAGACCGACAGCTTGAAATCCAAGCCCTGGGGCAGGATCCCCGGCCTCTGTGTCCTGGATGCGGGCCACAAGGAGGTCATCATCCTCAGCAACCACCTGCTAAAACCGCGCCAGTTCGCTGTGATGATGCCGAACCCGTTCGCTAACGTCGGCAAGCGCCTTTTGGAGAAATATTTTCTCTGGAAGACGCGCCGTGGAATCTCCTATCTGTTATAAACCAAGTCTCGACCGCGACGCAGACGCAATCTGAAAGCCCCCGCCAGGAGACGGGGGGCTTTCATGACTGGATTTCTTTATCTTGATGATATTGCCGGTCTTCCTGCCTGAGGAATTAGAGGCTCAGGCGGCGTTCGATCTGTCATGCGCGACTTCAAGAATAGATTCCCGACAGCGCTTCCGAACCCGCGACAATATCCAGCAGCTCCGCGGTGATCTCGCTTTGGCGGCGGTTGTTAAAATTGTGTTTTAAGTCTTCCACGTACTCGCCGATGTTCTTCTCCGCTACCTGCATGGCCAGCAACCGGCTGGTGTTTTCGCTGAGCAGTGACTCTACATACGAACGTTCTACCATGATACGGATGTATTGGCGTATCAACGAGCGGAAGAGCAGCCGGGAGTCCATCGTGAACGTCGGTATCGACTTCGCCGGCCACGGACTGCTGGCGAGTTCTTTCAAAAAATCCACGTCCATGGGCAACAATCGGGACATGTGCGGCTGATAGTGCGCTCCGGACAGGGGCTTGTTGTGGAAGATCAGGACGGGGGTGTCTGTATCCTGCCGCCGTCTTCCGAGGAATGTGAAGATTTCCCGGACGCTACGGGTCATGCCATCGACTGAACCCTGGATGGGGAAGGACTGCTCGACTGCCATGTCCATCGCCTTCAGCCGGAAGGCCGCGTGGTCGCCCAGGGTCACCAGCCGTCGCCCGGGAGCGATGCCGAGTCCGTCCATCGTTTTCAGGGCGAAGGAGACTATCTGTTCGTTGAACTGACCCGAGAGGCCCTGCTCGGAGCCGAGTATCAGGGCGATCGCGGGTTCGCTGGCTGTGGGGGCTGTGGCCACGCCGTTATGCCACATCGTCCCGGCCGCGTCTATGGCTTTGCGGATATCCGGCGGCCCCTGCTGAATAACAGCCTGCAGACCCAGCTCCACTGCACGGGAGTAATCAGTCAGAGATGATAGTGATTTCTCGAACTGGCGGATGCTGACCACGGCAAGCACCTTCATCGACGAGACAACCGACTGCATGTCACCGGCGTTATCGATGCGGCGGCGTAGTTCCTCAAGCGTCTGCATCTGAGGTCGCTCCTGCCGGTTCCACGATAACTCCCAGGTCCAGGGCGTTGGCGATCCTCTCGGTGATTGCGGTGATATCCGACTCGGATAGTTCCCCGCCTTCAAGGATTGCCCGGCACATTTCCGGGAGGTGGCTCTCGATCTCCTTCTCGACGCTACGCTTGGCGGCAGTGATGTCATCAAGTCTCAGACCGTCGAACAGGCCTTTGGTGACGCCGAGAAGCACCGCAATCTGTTCCGGAGCCGTACGGGTCCGGTACTGGGCCTGCTTGAGGGCCTCTCGTACCCGGCGTCCGCGTTCCAGCGCCTGGCGCGTTTCTTCCTCCAGGTTGGTGCCGAAGCGCGAGAAGGTCTCCAGTTCCTCGAACTGGGAGTATGATAGCCGCAGGTCTCCCGCTACCGCCTTGTAAGCCGGCAACTGGGCCTTGCCGCCCACGCGTGATACCGAACGGCCTACATCGACAGACGGCAGGACCCCTTCCTGGAATAGTTTCGGCGACAGGTATACCTGGCCGTCGGTGATGGAGATGAGGTTTGTCGGGATATATGCCGACAGGTTCTGCGCCTCGGTCTCGACGATGGGCAGCGCCGTCAGTGAACCGCCACCAAGCTCCTCGCTCAGACGGGTGGCACGCTCCAGGAGCCGCGAATGGATGTAGAAGATATCGCCCGGATATGCCTCGCGGGCCGGAGGCCGCCTCAGCAGCAGTGACAACTCGCGGTATGCACGGGCGTGGCGGGTGAGGTCGTCATAGACGATGAGAACGTCGCGACCTCGCTCCATGAAATACTCGGCGATGGCCGTTGCCGCGTAGGGCGCGGAGTATCTGAGGCCCAGCGGGTCCTCGCCGGACGCCACTACCACCACACTTTTCTCCATGGCGCCGTGGCGGCGCAGGTCGTCGATGACGCCGGCCACCGCCGAGCCGCGTTGCTCGATGGCGCAATAAATCGAGATGACATCCTTGTCGACCTGGTTGATGATGGTGTCGACGGCGATGGCGGTCTTGCCGGTATGGCGGTCGCCAATGATCAGTTCCCGTTGGCCGCGGCCTATGGGGATCAGCGCGTCGATCACCTGGATTCCGGTCTGGAGGGGTACGCTCACCGGTGCGCGGTCCATGATTGACGGGGCCGGGCTCTCGATTGGGCGTCTTGAAGTCTCGGGGATGGCGCCGCCGCCGTCGAGCGGTATGCCTTTGGCGTCGACCACCCGGCCCAGCAGGCCTTCCCCTACGGGGACATCGACAACGCGTCCCGTGCGGCTGACCGTCTGGCCCGCCTCGATGCCCGTCTGTTTGTCGAGCAGGATGACCGCCACTTCGTCGGGCTCCAAGTTGAGCGCGATCCCCAGTTTGCCGCCGGGGAAGCGCACCAGCTCCTCCGATCTGACGTTTGGCAGCCCCGTGATGCGGACGATGCCCTTGCCAACAAAGCAGACTGTACCTGACTCATGGAAGCTCAGGCCGGTTTCCTGCCCTGACAGCACATCACCAATGGCGTCGACGGTCTCATCGATTACCTTTTTCAGTTCCTCGGATGTTTTTTTGTCGCTCATGTCGCTCATCGTTTCCGGCCCGGTTTCTGGGCGAATGCCTGTGAGAGATCCTCGTCCAGGGTCTCCAGGTAATTCCGCAGGCTCCAGGCGGCGGTACGGCCGCCGGCACGGAGTTCGATACCGCAGATCAGGTCGGAGGACATCTCGAAGCGCAGGTCGAAGTCGCCGGCCAGGCGTTGCCGTACCGCTGCCCCAATCCGGTCGCGCGTTTCGTCGTCTATCTCAAAGGCGGTGCAGACCACCGCTTCGGGTCTACTTGGGGAATCCGGCTCATCAGTGCCGGGTATCGCTACCGCCGCCGGCGTTGCGAAGGCATCGAAGCCGGGTTCCTCCGCCTCCGGGAGTCGGGATATGAAAGTCTTGATGATGTGTTGCTCCAGTTCGACTCCGGCCAGATCTTCAAGCACCCGGTGTGAGATCTCGTAAACCTGCGCGCCGGCCCGCTGCCGCAGGTCGTCTAAAAAACTCTGTTTTTCGCGCTCGACCGATTGTCGCCAGCGCTCCTGGCGCTTTTCGATCTCGTCGCGCGCCTCCTTGATCTGGTCGCGCCGCCATGCCGACGCTTCCTCCTGGGCGAAGGAGAGCATCTCACCGCGCTTGTCCTCGATCTCCTGGCGTTCGGCGTGGCAGACCGCGGCCTCCCGGGCAGCCTCATTCACCTTGCGCTCCGCCTCATCAAGGTCGGCGCCGATGCGTCTCTCCCGCTCGTCCATCGTCCTGACTATGGGCTTGTAAAGAAACCGCTTTAGCAGCAACATCAGGATCACGAAATTGATGATCTGCGCGAATAATGTGAACAGATCTATGTGCAACTGCTTATCCTCCCGCTGACATCTTGTCCCAGAAAGGGTTGACAAAAATCAGGATTATGGAGATGACGAAACAGTAGATGGCGATGGATTCGATCATCGCCAGGCCGACGAACAGGATCCTTGACAGGATGTCCGCCTCGTCCGGCTGCTGGGCGATCGATTGCAGCGCCCGTGACACCGCGCGCCCCTCGGCGAGCGCCGGCGCGATGGAGCCGATCGCCATCGTCAGGCCCGCCATCATCATCGATCCCAGGCCGATTATAGTGGTGCTATCCATGGTCTCCTCCCAGGTTGTTTTGTCAGGTTTGCCTATGCGCCCGGTGAGAACCAGCGGCGGACGCGATATAGATTGCCGCCAGAACCGCGAATATGTACGCCTGTATCTGGCCGATGAGCAGCCCGAACATCTTCATGACCACGGGCAGGAAAAAGGGGATGATGGCCAGCAGCGCACCGGCGATCATGGACTCGCTCATGATGCTGCCGAAGAGCCGGACGGCCAGGGTCAGAGTGCGGGTGAAATCGCCGAGGATGTGCATGGGCAGCATTAGCGGAGACGGTTGGATGTAGTGGCGCAGGTAGCCCCATACCCCATGGCCGGTGATGCTATAAAAAGGTACCGCGAAAAAAACGCAGAGGGCGAGTGCCGCAGTCGTGGAAAGCGAGCCGGTCGGAGGCCGGTATTCGGGGATGACGATCAGCAGGTTGGAAACAGAGATGAACAGAAACAGTGTTCCCAGAAAAGGCAGATAGCGCTGGATATCCGGGCCGATGATCTCACGGATATGGTTGCGCATCAAAGTCACCACCGCTTCAAAGATATTCTGCCAGCGGCTGAGCGGAGGATGTACTTTAAGGCCGCGCGTGGCCAGCCAGGCACAGAACACGATGAGGCCCATAACCGCCCAGGTGAAAACAATCGTCAGGTTGAGGTTGACTACACCCCAGCTCCAGATCACGGTCGTATCGGGGCTGATTTGCATCTCAGCGGCCTTTATCCATTCCGGGAAGAGCCGGTTCCGGCTTGCCCCAGCGACGGACCAGGATCATGCGTGCGATGATGAATGCGGCTGTGCAGATCAGGATACCCTGCAACCCCGTCGCCCTGGCAATCAGGATAAAAACGGTCAGGCACAGCGCCAGCCGTCCCGTGTAACTTCCCAGCGCCAGGAAAGCGGGCTGGCTCGATGTGGCCAGGCGGCGCAACGTCAGCCACAGGCCGCCGAAATATACGATTCCCAGGGCGAGGCCGGCGAAAACCGGCAGAATTATGTCGAGCAGAACCGTCATTTGTCTCCTTCATGGTCGTGGTGCCTAATCCAGTACCAGGCGTTCAGGCAGCCGAGAAAGAGCCCGATCGCCATCAGCGCCAGCGCCCAGGAAAAGTCGGCCGGGTACCGGTTATCTATCCAGTTACCGATGGCCAGCCCCGCCAGGGTAGGGATGACAACAGACCAGCCGGTCAGGTTGAAGCGCATGAAGTCGTACCAGAAGCGGCTGTGATCGCGCTCTCGCGCATCGGCGCCAGCGGTGCCTTTCCTTCCCGGATCCAGCTCTGGCGAATCCACATCGCGCCGGCGCTCTGTAACTCGCCGCTCGCCGATACGCCGATCGTTTTGGCGGCGCTCCTCGCCGCGATAGGGTTTCCTGACCTGAGGGCTGTCCTCGCGGTGATAGCCCTTCACACCTTGCGGGCGCCGCACACCGCCGAATCCCTGTTCCTTCCCGGATCTGTCTTCAGTCGGCGAGTCGGTCATCGGCTTCCTCTCCCAGTAGTTGCTTCATAAACTCGCTTTCCATTTCCGCGACGATGCTGCGGCATCTGTTTTCCGCGTCATTCTGCGGCAGGGCGGGCATCCGCCTGGCCTGTCCTTCGATTTGCACGGGCCGGCCGATGGCGAAACGGGTGGCCACAATCACTTCGCTGGAACATTTGGAAAGGGTGCCCTCGTCGATGGCGAGGGAGACCTGGCGCCCGCCTTCGTCTTCATATGACAGGATGCCGGGAGCCAGCGCCGAGACGAAATCCACATGATGGGGCAGAAGACAGAAATAGCCGTCGGGATTTTTCGCCACTACCTTGTCGACCTCCTGGTCGACGATAACTCTGGCAGGTACAAGAACTTTGAGCCTCATCGCCTCATCGTCTCCTTCCGTGTCATTACTGCTTGACCTCGTCGATGCTTCCGATCATGTAGAGCGCCTGTTCCGGACGATTCGAAAACTCATCGTTCAATATCCGCTCACAGCCGTCGAGGGTCTTTTCCAGCTCGGCGAAGCGGCCTTCGAGGCCGGTGAACTGTTCGGTCATGAAGAAGGGCTGGGTGAGGAAACGCTCCAGCCGCCGCGCCCGGTGCACCGTCCTCTGGTTATCCTGGGAAAGTTCCTCCAGCCCCAGCATGGCGATGATGTCCTTAAGCTCCTCGTATTCCGCCAGCGTCTTGCGCATCTCCCGGGCTATCCGGTAATGCTTTTGGGAGACGATGGTCGGATTCAGCATCTTCGAGTGGGATTGCAGTGGATCGACTGCCGGATATAACCCCTGGCTGGCCCGCTGACGGGAGAGTACGATCGACGCCGAAAGGTGACCGAAAGTGTGAGAGGCCGCCGGATCGGTAAAGTCATCCGCCGGCACGTAGACTGCCTGGATCGAGGTGATGGCTCCGGTGGGGGTACTGCAGATCCTTTCCTCCAGCTCCGCCAGTTCCGTCGCCAGGGTCGGCTGGTAACCCACACGGGACGGCATCTGTCCCATAAGGCCGGAGACCTCGGAACCTGCCTGGATGAAGCGGAAGATGTTATCGATCAGCAGCAGCACGTCCTGGCGGGCATCGTCCCGGAAGTACTCGGCCATGGTCAGCGCCGCGTGACCGACCCGGAAACGGGCGCCGGGCTGCTCGTTCATCTGGCTGAAGATCAGAGCGGCGTTGTCGAGCACACCCGCCTCGCGGATCTCGCGGTAAAGCTCCTCGCCTTCTCTGGAACGCTCGCCGATGCCGCAGAAAAGGCTGACCCCTTCGTGCTTCCCGGCCATGTTATGGATCATCTCCATGATCAGCACTGTCTTGCCGACGCCGGCGCCGCCGAAAAGCCCTGCCTTACCGCCCAGTTCCAGGGGCGAGAGCACATCGATCACCTTGATGCCGGTTGCGAAGATCTCCGCCTTGGCTGACTGTCTGGCCAGCGGCATCGGTTCGTGGTGGATCGAGCGCCACTCCATGCCGGTGAGCTCGTCCTTCTTGTCGATCGTCTCGCCGAAGACGTTGAAGACGCGGCCCAGGAGTTCCCTGCCCACGGGGACCTGCAGGGGCCGGCCGGTATCCAGCACACGGGCGCCGCGCGCCAGGCCGCGGGCGGGCGTTAAGGCAATGCCCCGCACGACCCTGGCGTTGACCTGGGTGCCGACCTCGACCACGATCTCGCCGTTCTCGCCGGCCCGCAGCTCATTGTTGATCTCAGGCAGCCGGTAGGGGAACAGGACGTCGACGACGCTGCCGCGCACGGAAACTACGGTACCCTGGTTCGGTTCGTCCATTCCGGCATCTCCAATCGGAGAATATAGCTAGTGGCGATGGGCCACGGCTGTGCGGGTGTAGCCGAACTGCTGCCATGGCAGGGCAAGAAGCTTCGCAATCGGGCATGATGCCGCAGTCAGGCAAAATGATACTGGAATAAGATTCCCTGACTGGTGGAAAGACTAACCTTTTAAACAGGTATTCAGGACGTCATTCTTCACATGGGGGAACTCTCATCGGGGGTGTCTATTTTTTCGGGAGCGTGGCGCTATCTACTGATTTTCACGGATGAACTGCAGGATTTGAGCCGGGCGGTCAGTCGGGCAAATGCTCCCGAGCCGGGCGAACGCTCGAACGCTCCTGAATTTTTGCGCCGCACTACTCTATTCGTAACGCAGTGCTTCGGCGGGATACACTTTCGACGCCTGGTGCGCCGGCAGATAGGTTGTGAGCAATGAGGCCGCGTAGGCGATCACACCGATGAAGATGACGTTGAACCACGTTATCTTGTATGTCAGTCCCGCCATATCGTTGGCGATGAAAGTCATAACCGAGTAGCA
>JBAZWE010000032.1:10481-17731 GCA_041660545.1 Thermoleophilia bacterium | reverse complement strand
GTCGAGAATTTCTGCCGCCGCCCGGTCGATTACACGCTTTCGCCCGCGGCAATGGAGACGATAGCCATCGTTGCTTATCTGCAACCCATAACCCGTCCGGAGATCGCCCGCATCAGAGGGGTCGGCGCCGACACCGTTGTGGCAAATCTTCTGGATAAAGGCCTTGTGGAAGAAGCCGGACGTCACAAGCAGTCGGGCGCGGTCAGATATCGCACGACTTCTGTTTTTGAAAAGCTGTTCGGTCTGGCAGGCCTCTCGGCCATGCCGTCCCTGGATGGGTTTGAAGCAACGCCGCAGGATGTCGAGGAGCTGCGGGAGAAGCTGCATCTGGCGGCGGACAAGCGGCAATAGGAGCGGGCTGAAATTTGGGGCAACAGGGAAAAGCGGTCGAGGGCGAACGCGGGCATCGCTTCGCGGCGCAAGTGCGAGGAGTTGATTCTTGAGGGCCGGGTGAAGGTCAATGGCGTTATCGTAAGCGAGCTCGGCGTGCGTGTTCTTTCAGGTGGTGTTGTCTTTCTGGACGGGGTGCCTCTGGTGCCCGAGTCACTCGAATACTATCTTTTAAACAAACCCGCAGGCGTAGTGAGCGCCGTAAGCGACAAGCGTGATGAAACCGTCACAAGCCTGGTTCCCGCCAACGTCAGGCTCTTTCCCGTCGGGCGGCTGGACAAGGATACAACGGGTCTGCTCCTGCTCACGAACGACGGTCCCCTGGCCAATGGCCTGATGCATCCCCGCTTCGAGGTTGATAAAGTATATCGAGTCGAAGTGCGCGGAGAAGTATCCGCGGCGGCGCTCGGCCTTTTGCGCAGCGGCGTGGATCTTGAGGACGGCATGACTTCACCAGCCGAAGTAGAGGTGACCGGCAGGCATGGGAACGGGGATATTCTCAAGGTCACGATTCACGAAGGCCGCAAGCGCCAGGTGCGCAGGATGATGGAGGCCACAGGCCATCCCGTAGTCAGACTGCACCGCGAAGGATATGGAATCTTGACCGACGACGGTCTGGAGTCTGGCGATTTCAGACCCTTGACCGGAGAGGAAATAAAAGCGTTGAAAAAACTGGCATCTGGAGGATCAGCATGAAAGAAGGCGACTGGCGACTGGCCGCCGTCCGCGGCGCTACGACCGTTGAGGCTGACACGGCTGATCAAATAAGGGAAAGGACCGCCGAACTCCTGCAGGCGATAATGGAACGCAACGGCATCGGCCTCGAAGATTTCGTGAGCATAATATTCACGGCTACGCACGACCTGGTCTCGGATTTTCCCGCGGTGGCTGCGCGCGGTATGGGGCTATCGAATGTGCCATTGCTCTGTTCCCAGGAGATCCCGGTGAAGGGCAGTGTCGAGAAATGCATCCGGGTGCTGGTGCACTTTTATACAATGCGTAAAAACGGCCGCCGCAACGAGGATATCCGGCATGTCTATCTTCACGGGGCGAAACAGCTACGGACGGACTTGCCGGAATAATTGATTGTCATGAAATTCGTATCCCAACTGGAAAATATCACACCTTATGTTGCCGGCACTCCCATCGAGGTCGTGGCAAAGCGTTACGGGCTGGAGCGGGTTATCAAGCTTGCCTCCAATGAATCGCCGCTGCCGCCGTTTCCCGAAGTCCTCGAAGTCATCACGAAGAAATTCCCGGACCTCAACCGCTATCCCGATTCTGAGTGCCGCCCTCTGCGGGCGGCGCTAGCGGAGCGTTACAATGTTACGCCGGAAGAAATCATCGTGGGCAACGGTTCCTGCGAGCTGCTAGTCTGGCTTAGTCTGATTTTGCTGGAAGCGGGGACCGAGGCTGTCTTTTCCGATCCGACCTTCCTGGTGTACGAGGAAGTTACACTGGGGCGTGGCGCGACGCCCGTAAAAGTACCCTTAAATAATTTCGCCAACGATCTTGACGCCATGGCGGCCGCGGTCAATGAAAAGACGCGCATCGTCTTTCTTACCAACCCGCACAATCCTACTGGCGCATATCTGCCGGCTGCCGACATCGCTACATTCGCTGATGGACTTCCCGATGACTGCCTCCTGGTACTCGATGAGGCATACAACGAGTATGTTGAGATGCCCGACTCCCAGGCCGGAATCGACCTGTTTAAGCAAAAGGACAACGTCGTGCTCACCAGGACTTTCTCCAAGATCTACGGCCTGTGCGGTTTGCGGGTCGGTTATGGACTATGTCCGCGTCCGGTACGTGAAGCCATCGACAAGGTGAGGCAGCCTTTCAACGTGAACATGCTGGCCCAGGCTGCAGCGCTGAAGGCGCTCAGTCTCGAAGACAGGCTTGCAGAGCGGCGTGCACAGACGCACGAAGGCCGTCGCCAGCTTTACGAGGGTTTTGAGCGGCTGGGAATGGCATTTATAAAAACCCAGAGTAATTTCATGCTCGTGGATGTGAACGGTCTTTCCGTGGCAGCCGACGACGTGCCGGAGGAGCTTATGCGGCGCGGTGTCATCGTGCGTCCCGGCCGGCCGCTGGCCTGTCCAGGCTATATCCGCGTCAGTGTCGGAACTCCGGAGGAAAATGAATTGTTCCTGCAAATGATGGGTGATTTACAACAGTAGATGCGGTCGGCTTTGACGCCGACAGGGATTTTGTATCGATTCACAGGGTATTGTTAAGATTGCGTCGCGGCAGTTTAACTTCTACCCCCCCTCAGGTATATAATGAACTGTCGAGAAATGCAGTTACAATGCAGTTACCGAAAGGGTTCACATGTTTGCGGAGTTATTTACACCCATGCACCTGATTTTTGTCCTGGTAATCGCACTGATAATTTTTGGTCCGAGCCGCCTTCCCGAGCTAGGCCGAGGTCTGGGCAAGGGAATCAGGGAGTTCAAGGGCTCGATAGACGGTGTAACCGAGGACAGCAACGAGTCTGATACGAAGGCCAAGACCCCCGACAGTGAGTCGACCAAAATCTCCTAGCACTCGCTGAGACAAATCCAAAACCTTAGCCAATAAGAAGACCCCGCAACGCGGGGTCTTTGTTTATCCTTGAAAATTTCACTGAGGGCGGCTGACGCGGTCCCCTTATTGCGGGTTGCTCCATATGCGGGTCACGTTTTTCATCACTGCATATCGCTGATGTGCCCACCACTTTTTTGTGTCTCCGGTTGTGGCGTCTCCTGATGCGGAGGATCTTCGTGTGGAGGATCCTCATGCGGGGGATCCTCATGTGGCGGATCGGAAGAAGGTGAATCCTGGTGCGAAGGTCCAGAAGACCCGCCGCCGGAACCTGAATCATGGTTCTCTCCAGATCCACTCGACTCTCCGTTGTGGGTTTCAGTGTCACCATTCGAGCCGCCCGGAATACCCGCTGTGTAGTCGCTCCCATAATTTCCAGATGACGATTCCGTCTCCTGACCGTGATTGTCCCGATCGGATTCATCCACCATCTCCCTGACGGAGTCGCGCAGCTCATCCGGAATCCTGCCGTTGAGGTCAGCGACCACTTTGTCCAGCCGTTCGCGCGCGGACAGGATCATCTCTTCGATCTGGCCGGCATCCTCACCCTCGTCTACCGCTTCCTTTGCCAGCCCGGTAGCACTATCTACGTGGGTGTCAAACTTCGTCAGCAGTTCAGGTATGTATTCGGGCTTGCCCGCGGTGGCCATTCTTTCCGTCTCATCCAGGCGTTCGTTGGCGTGTGCGATCTCCACCTGGGCCTTGTCCAGCTTCTGAGGCGTCAGCGCCGTATGGGCGTTTTCCAGACGCTGCTCCAGCGGGTATAGGATACTGTCGGGATCGGCGCTGGTTGCCGCCAGCGAGGTCCCCGCGGAGAGTAGAAAGACCAGGCCGGCGCCCAGTGCTACCGGACGCAGAAAAATTTGGCGGCCAAATAGCCGGGACCGTAACGGGCGCTTCGCGGTCGATGCCGACAGGTGCGCCCTGGCCATGACTTTTTCACGGACCGCCGCACTGCCGGCTTCAGGCATGCCTGTTTTAAGAGCCTCGCGGCTCATAAGCGCCACATCGAGTAACGGTCTCAGCTCAGCTTCTAATTGCGGATATCTCAAGCAGCAGGAATCAATAGTATCGCGTCCCGCCAGGAGCGATTCCAGACAATCATCGAGTATGTTTTCCAATTGAGCGCTCATGAGTTTGCTTTGACAGTTCTCATTGATCCTTGCGTCGTTCTTCTTCCAAAAATTTTCTCAAGGTTATCAGAGCCCGATGCTGTAGCGCCTTGACTGCGCCCTCTCCTTTGGACATAACCTCGCCGACCTGCCTGTTGCTCAGGTTCGCCAGCAATTTCAACAGGACCACCTGTTGCTGGTCTTCGGACAGTTTGCCTATTGCTGCCAAGAGTTCCCTTTCGTCCGCGGCTGTTTCCGCCTGTCCTTCGACTGTCTCCCTGGCCGGCAATTCCAGAATCTCGTCCGTAAGAGTAATCTCTCTCGACTTGCGACCCCGCCGGCGAAAAAAGTCGAGTACATCATTCCTGGCGATTCGAAACAGCCACGCCGCAAAACCCGAGCCTTGCCAGGTAAATCCCTCGATCTTCTCGAGCACATCCAGAAAAACCCCGGCGGTGATATCCTCGGCGTCCGCCGGTGTGCCTACCTGGTGCAGAACATAAACATAGATCTGTTCATGGTAGCGGTCATATATCTCGCCGAACGCTTTCGCGTCGCCCTTGCGGGCCCGCTTGACAAGTCGTGCCAGCTCGCGTTGCTCGCTCAACTTGATGCACCTATTATTTTTAGCGAAATATGGGGCATTTTGGATACGGGTCAGGAACCTCTGGATTCCGATGATGTGCCAACTGGCATATTAATATTGCGTCAAAACAGAGTCTTAAGCGCAGAGAAAAAAGAAAAACTCTATGAATAACTATATCGTGCGTAACTTTCTAGAGCTTAGAACGCTAGACCATTAACGGCAAGGGAATTTGTTGGAAGAGAGGTTGGTGCGTGTGTTGAATGTGAGAATGTTGGTTATCGCGGTAATCCTCCTGCTTGGTCTAACTGGTGTAGCAGTGGCGGCGGGACAGGTGCCTGGCTCGGTCAGCGATGGTATCGCCGGCTTAAGCGGCTCCGGAGGGCCGGGTTCTACGGATTCGGATACAGTATCAGGCGCGGCCGGAAATCAATATGGCCCGGACACCGAAGCGGATGACGATGCATCGGAAGATCAGTACGGCGAGGACGACGAAGAGGAAGCCGATGACATGCATAAAGACGCTGACGAGGTTGATAACGACGCGGACGAAGTAAACGCTTCTGACGACGATCATGAGACAGAGCATCACGCAGACGCGGCTAATCCGACACCTCCGGTCAATCCACAGGCCACCGGGCACGATTCCGATGAGCGCGGGAATGACAGAGAGCATACAGGTTCAGTCACCAATACAAATAACACTGGTACGGGTTCTGGTGCGGGTCGTGCCGGATCGTACTCAAGACATGAAAGTGACGATTAAGCTTGATGCAGGGCAGGACGGCTAGCCTTCCTGCATCTTGAATCACCCGGCAGCGGCAGCTGGGGAGCTGTATGCCGGGTGATTGAGTTTACTCCTCCGGGATCCGTCCCGGAGGATTTTTTTTCCGCAAATACGGGAAATCATAATAATATCGGGTGAATTCTGGGTGAATTCAGGTTTAATAAATCCAGTGCAGGGTACAATGACACTAGATCACTTAACGGTGAGATCAAATTAAGATCGAAGCAGATCGAAAAAGATCAAGCCGGTGAGTGAGAAGAGCCCCAAGAAGTCAAAGGATTAAGGGGTCCAGCAAAAAAGAGGTGGAAGGGATGCCTCTGGTAGTGAAAACTACAGGCTGGAGACCTGAAATCTGAAGGTTTCTTGGGGCTTCGTTTTACCCTCGTTTTTCCTTCCGGCGCCAGAATGGTAGAATTACAGGCTGTCGGCGCCTTGTGGCTACCGACTTTTCCTTTTTGAACATAACCTGGTGGAGGTAAGTCCGCGATGATGATAGTCATGAAACCCGACGCGACCGAGGAGCAGATCCAGCATGTGGTAAGCAGACTGGAGAGCGTCGGCGCCAAAGCTCATGTCTCCAAGGGCGAGATTGTGACGATCATCGGCGCCATCGGTGACCGTGAGCAGATTTCCTCGTTACCGCTGGATGCCATGGCCGGCGTTGACAAGATCATGCCGATCCTCAAGCCTTACAAGCTGGCCAGCCGTCAGGCTCATCCCGAAGATACCGTTGTGCAGGTCCGCGACCGGGCGGTGGGTGGCAAGATTTTCGCGTTGATCGCAGGGCCCTGCTCGGTGGAGAGCGAACAGCAGTATATGACAGCGGCACGGCAGGCAAAGGACGCCGGTGCCTCGATGTTGCGCGGCGGCGCTTTCAAACCCAGGACCTCGCCCTACAGTTTTCAGGGTATGGGAGAGGACGGGCTTAAGATAATGGCCGCCGCCCGTGAAGAGACCGGACTTCCGATTGTAACCGAGCTTATGGATCCGCGCGACGTGGAGGTTGTATTAAAGTACGCCGACGTCATCCAGATCGGCACCCGCAACATGCAGAATTTCCAGCTGCTATCCGAGGTGGGCAAGGTGGAGCGTCCGGTGCTGCTCAAGCGTGGCATGAGCGCCACGATCGAAGAACTGCTCATGGCTGCTGAATATGTTCTAAAAGAGGGTAACTCTGATGTCATTCTCTGCGAGCGCGGTATCCGCACGTTTGAAACCGCGACCCGCTTTACGCTCGATATCTCGGCCATTCCCATCATCAAGAAACAGAGCCACCTGCCAATTATTGTCGATCCCAGCCATTCCGCCGGCAAACGTGAACTGGTCCTGCCGCTTTCGCTGGCTTCGGTTGCCGTGGGAGCCGACGGACTGATCGTCGAGACGCATCCGGCGCCTGAGGAAGCACTCTGTGACGGTTCACAGTCTCTGCCTTCGGCTGAGTTTGCGGCTTATGCGGCCGAAGTCCGCCGCTATGTGGAGATGACGGGCAAACAGATTTCCTAAGGAAGAAGGGAAGGCAGCCGCCAGGTTCAGCCATGCCTGATTTCTCCGAAACATCAATCGCCATCATAGGGGTCGGCCTCATGGGAGGCTCCCTGGGACTGGCCGCGCAGGAGCGTCTGGGCGTCCGGCGCGTTACCGGCTTCAGCCGTACCGAACGTTCGTTGCAGCAGGCTCTTGATCTGGGCGCCATCACCGATAAGGCCGGCAGCGTGGAAGAGGCCGTCGCGGACGCCGACATCTGTTTTATAGCTACCCCGGTACGATCTATTCTCGAAGTCTCCAGGCAAGC
>JBAZWE010000032.1:0-10471 GCA_041660545.1 Thermoleophilia bacterium | reverse complement strand
GATGGCAGCATCCGGTCAGCGTTGCATCGTCACCGACATGGGAAGCACAAAATCGAGTCTGATGTCCTCACTATCCGCGGCCGAGGAGAAGCGTTTTATCGGAGGGCATCCCGTTTGTGGTTCAGAGACCGCGGGAGTGGGCAATTCCCGTGAGGACCTTTTTGACAGAGCCACCTGGTTTTTGACATCCGGCAAGGGCGTCGAGCCATCCAATTATGAAAAGCTTCACGGCTTTATAGCCGGCGTGGGCGCCAAGCCCACCGCAATCGACCCCGATGCCCACGACCGCATCATGGCGCTCGTCAGCCATCTTCCCCACGTACTGGCCAATTCGGCTGTCAACCAGGTCGGTAGCGTCAACCTGGACGGACGCGAGGCCCTGCTGTCCGCTGGGCCGAGCTTCAGCGACCTGACCAGAGTGGCAGGCAGCAACCCGCGCGTGTGGACCGACATTTTCATGGAAAACAGGCGTTGGCTGGGCGAGGCGCTCAAGGAGCACATAACCAGCATGGAACTGATACTGCAGGCGGTCAAATCAGGAGATGAAAGATTCCTCAAGGAGATGATCGCCGCCGCCGCCGGCAACCGGAACAGGATGCTGGAGGCCGAGCGTCTCGCGCCTACCGAGCTGTTCGTCGTCAAGGTGCCCGTCTTTGACAGGCCGGGCGTGTTCAGCCAGGTGACCGTGGCGCTGGGCAATGCCGGCATCAACATCGAGGACCTCGCCTTTCACCGCATCAGCGTCGAACAGGGCGGTGTACTGTCGCTGGTTGTTTCGGGCAGCGAAACAGGCGATCAGGCCGTTGAGATTTTAAAGGGGCTGGGTTACGACGCCGTTGCCATACCTTTCTCCGGCGCCGAGCCGGGTTAGTCGATGGGCATGCCCGGGAAGGACGGCTCTGTGAAGTTCATGCCTGCGACTGGCGGCCTGCGCGGCAGGATCGTAGTCCCCGCCGACAAGTCCATCTCCCACCGGGCCGCCATGATCGCTGCTATCTGCAGTTCCCCGGTCACAATCCGTAATTTTCTGCGTGCGGCTGATACCATGTCTACTTTGCGCGCAATTCAGTCTTGTGGTGTTCAGGTCGATGATGACGGCGCTGACGGTGATCTGGTGGTGCACGGGGCCGGGTTGCGTGGCCTTAGCGCCCCCGCCGGAGTCATCGATGTCGGCAACTCCGGGACGTCGATGCGGCTGCTGCCAGGGATTTTTTCCGGACAGGTCGGTACATTCACACTGGACGGTGACGAGAGTATCCGCCGCCGTCCGATGGATCGTATCGTCAAACCTCTGCTTAAGATGGGTGTGGCGATACAGGCCCGCGATGGACGTTACGCGCCGGTAACAGTCGAGGGCGGTTGTGTTCACGGATACAGCTATGAGTTGCCGGTGGCGAGCGCACAGGTAAAATCCGCGGTGTTGCTTGCGGGTCTTTACGCGGACGCGCCGGTAGAGGTCATCGAGCCCGCGGTGTGTCGTGACCATACGGAGATTATGCTGGCTCATGCGGGCGTGCGGCTGGAGAAGGAGGGTTCAAGCGTCAGGATATTTCCGGCCTCGGACTTAGACTTAGGAGAAGTCGACGTGCCCGGAGATATTTCATCGGCCGCATTTTTCATGGTCGCCGCCACGGTCATTCCCGGCTCCGAGATCACCCTGATGGGAATGGGTGTGAATCCAACCCGGACGGGACTGCTGGACATTATGTTACAAATGGGAGCAGACATCAAAATGGGAAACGAGCGGCTGCGCGGAGGAGAACCCGTGGCGGACCTGCAGGTGCGGTCCGCCGCGTTGAAAGGCATCGAAGTCGGCGCCCTGATATCCGGGCGCGCCATCGACGAGCTGCCGCTCGTGGCTTTGCTGGGCGCCTTTGCCAGGGGCGATACACTTGTGCGTGGCGCAGCCGAGCTTAAGGTAAAAGAGTCGGACCGGATCGCCGGTCTGGTCGCCAACATGAAAGCCGCCGGAGTTGGAATCGAGGCCCGTGACGACGGTTTTTCGGTTCACGGCGGCGGTGTCAAGGGTGGGAGCTTTGAAAGCCGTGGCGATCATCGCATGGCCATGCTGGGCGCCGTTGCCGGGGCGGCTTCGCGCGAAGGTATTCAAGTGGCCGGCTTCGATTGCGTCGATGTTTCCTTCCCGAATTTCCTCGAGGTCCTGAAATCTCTCGGAGGGAGCTTTTAATTGACAATGTTCAGGAACTTCATGCCTCTTTCTTGCACGGTGAAAAAAAGATGATCGTAGCCATCGACGGACCGGCGGGAGCCGGAAAAAGCACAATCGCGCGAATGATCGCGGCACGTCGTGGATGGACATATCTCGACACCGGCGCCATGTATCGTACGGTTACGCTGCTGGCGCTCGAGCAGGATATACCGCCTGGTGCGTCCGATGAACTGGGGCAGCTGTCGCAAAACATCGAAATGAACTTCAAGCCGGGACCGGACGGCTCGCCGCGTGTCTTTGCCGGCTGCCGCGAAGTAACGGAAGAGATACGAAGCCCCAGGGTCACGGCCAACGTGTCGGAAGTCTCGGCGCAGGCGCCCGTGCGGGAGGCCATGGTCGAGATGCAGCGCGCATTGACGTCAATAGGGGATGTGGTTGTTGACGGCAGGGATATCGGCACCGTGGTTTGTCCGAACGCCGAGGTAAAGATCTTTCTGACTGCCTCAAATTCCGAGCGCGCCCGCAGGCGCAGGCTCGAGCTGGAGGCAAAGGGCATAGAGGTGCCTCAGGAGAGGATGGAACAGGAGATCTCGGCGCGGGACGAGTACGATTCCAGCCGCAAGGTTTCTCCGCTGAAGGCAGCCGATGACGCGGTGCATGTCGATACGACCGACCTGGGTATCTACGCAGTCGTCGACCGGGTTATGGAGATAATCGATGCAAAATCAGACTGAGCCAGGCGAAATAATTCTTTGAAGATCCTTATCTCAAAACGCGGTGGATATTGTTATGGCGTCCAGCGCGCCCTGAAAATAGCCAATGAGGCCGCCGAGGGTTCGGATGAGCCTATTCATACCCTTGGTCCCATCATTCACAATCCCGGTGTCGTGCGCGAGCTTGCCGAGGCGGGAGTATCGCCGGTCGACGATCTCGCCGGCGTGGAGCGTGGCATCATCATCTTAAGAACACACGGTGTCACCCCCCGGGTAATAGTGGAAGCGGCGTCCCGGGGGCTTAAGATCGTCGATGCCACTTGCCCGTACGTGAAGGTCGCGCAGGAAAAGGCCGCGGCGCTGAAAGAGGAAGGCTACCTGCCGATCATACTCGGGGAACACGAACATCCCGAAGTCGTGGCGCTGGTCGCGCACGCGGGGGGAAAGGCCATCGTCGTGGAGAAGATCGAAGAACTCGACATGCGCCTGGTGAAAGGTAAAAAAGTCGGAGTAGTCGTACAGACCACCCAGGCCAGCGCCAACCTCTCGGCACTGGCGTCACTGCTGGCCCCCGCATGCCGTGAGCTTTTGATCCACAACACCATGTGCAACGCCACCCAGAAATGCCAGGAGGAAGCGCTTGAGCTGGCCCGCCGGGCCGACGCGGTCATTGTTATCGGCGGCCGAAACAGCGCCAACACGACAAGGCTGGCGCAGCTCTGTCGCGAGGTTCAGGAGCGGACATACCACATCGAGGATATCGCCGAACTGAAACCAGAGTGGTTTGAGGGCGCCCGTACCGTGGCGATCACCGCCGGCGCATCGACGCCTTCGCAGCAGATGGAAGCGACGGGGGAGTGGCTCAAGAACCACTGACCGGCGTTTTAAAAAACGCCGGTGCCGCAGGAAGTCTGGATACCGGCGGAACTATCTTCGGATATTCAGGACACCCGGTTGTTTACCGCAAGTGGAACTTCGACGAGCAACAACTCCACGTCATCTGACGCTGTTATATCCACATCCTTGCTGCCGATGATCCTCGCCGCTCCCAGTGCCGGAATCTCGCGTCCGTTCAGCCTCAGCGGTCCGCCATCAACCACATACAGATATGCTCCCCTGCCGGCCTCGAGACCGTATACCAGTTTATTGCCTGATTCCAGGCAGCAGGCATGGACCCGTGCGTCGGATGCGATAGGCAGGGCTTTTGGATCGTCGTTCGATACCAGCGCCAGCAGACGGTTCAGCCGCTCCGACTTCTCGACCTGCTTTAACTGAAGCGAGGGCTCCAAGTCCGACTCCGCCGGCAGGAACCACATCTGGATGAACCTTAAGGGTTTATCAGCCTGGGCGTTGATCTCCGAATGCCACATTCCCCTGCCAACCGTCGTATGCTGCACCCAGCCCTCTCTTAAGACGTTTCCCTCGCCCCGCTGATCCGCATGGCGGAACACACCCTCGGCGCAATAAGTCACTACTTCGATATTACGGTGGGGATGCAGCGGCCAGGTTGCGCCTGGAGACAGTGTGTCATCATTGAAGACCCGCATGGTGCCGAAATGCGAGTATTCCCGGTCGTGGTAATTATCAAAAGAAAAATGCCAGTGACCGCGGAATGTGCCGTTTTCTATCTCACCCTCAGCCTGGAAGATGCTCTCCGGGGGACGGACGGTGATTATCTCCCTGCCGGTTGAAAACTTCATTACGATGCTCCGGATGTTGATTGATATACCTTTTAATATTAATTATTACCTGCATTTTTCACGCTAAACTAAAAAATGGCAGGCTATGCAAGCGGCTGGCGCACTGTTACAATTTATTCAACCTGGAAAAGCGCCCGTTTTATGGGATTTACGCCTGGAAGGGCAAAAAGGAAAGATTCGAGGTAGACAAAGGGTATGAGAACAAGAAGTCTTTCAGCGATAGTCCTGTTTGGGCTTGCGCTCCTGGCGCTTGCAGCGGCGGGGATTTTTTTCGTTTTCCAGGGCGACGGGAAAAACGACGGAAACTACGCGGCCCACTCTCCCGAGTCCGGTGCTGACAGCGAACCCGCCACAGATATTTCCAAAGTGAAAGAAAACATGCCGGATTCCTACCCGGATAACGGGCAGGCGGCGTCACTTGAAGACATCGGCTCATCACCCAGCGGTAAGACAAATCCCAAAGTGCAGGCCTCCATTAACGAACTGGCCACCATACAGGAAACGCAGGGGAAGGACGCAGCCGCGCAGTTCGCATCCGAGCATGCTCTTGTGATTGAAGACGGCAACGTCACAATAGTCATGGAAACCGTGCCCGGCTCAGGCGCCGCCGATAGAGCAGCCGCGGTCTCAGCAGCCGGTGGCCGGATTCAATCTTCCTATGGCCGTCTCATACAGGTCTCTGTTCCAATCGAGGGCTTATCCGGCCTGGCCGGTGATCCATCCGTTACCTACATCAGGGAACCAGCCCGACCTGTCGCCTTTGCCGCAACAAGTGAAGGCACCGCGGACATCGGCGCCACGAGCTGGCAGGCTGCGGGCTACACTGGCGCCGGCGTTAAAATCGCCATCCTCGATCCCGGTTTTGGCAACTACCAGCAGGCTGTCTCCTCGGGCGATCTGCCCGCAAATATTATTACCAGATCATTCCGCTCCGACGCGGATATCACTGGAGGTGGTGAGATCCACGGCACCGCCTGCGCCGAGATCGTTCATGATGTCGCGCCTGGAGCCCAGCTATACCTGGTGAACTTCGGAACCGACGTGGAGCTGGGCAATGCAGTCGACTATCTGGCCTCGCAGGGGATAACGGTGGTTTCCGCATCATGGGGATTTTTCGGATCGTTCCGCGGTGACGGCCAGGGTCCGGTCGATGATATGGTGCGCCAGGCCAGGAATAACGGCATATTCTGGGCAAACGCCGCCGGTAACGCCGCGCAGGCGCACTGGAGTGGTACATTCACCGACAGCGACAGCGATACATGGAACGAATTTTCCGGCACCGATGAACACAACGCCATCGCCGCCCAGGCGGGGGAACAGCTGGACGTCTATCTTACATGGGACGGCTGGCCGACGACCGACCAGGATTACGACATGTATCTCATCTGGGAGGGAAAACCGAATGCGACCGTGGCGGTATCCGACAGCTGGCAGTCGGGAACCCAGGCTCCGGCAGAGGAAATACATTACACGGTGCCGGCGGGCAAGGGCGGCAACTACTGGGTTGTCATCAAGAAATATAGCGCAACCGGCAACGCAACCTTCCAGCTTTATGCATATCCTAAATCGATACAGTATCAGGTAGCGGCGGGTGACTCCGCCGATGCCATGACGGTGGGTGCGGTACCGGCAGGCGGTACGAATATAGAGAGCTTCAGCTCACATGGACCAACTATCGACGGTCGTATCAAGCCCGATATCATGGCGCCCGACCGGGTATCCACATATACGTATGGGCAGACAGGTTTCTGGGGAACGTCGGCCGCGGCGCCACACGTGGCCGGAGCCGGCGCACTTGTCAAAGGCGCCCATTCATCATATACGCCGGGGCAGCTGCAGGGCTTCCTCGAATCCAGGGTCATCGATCTGGGCACGGCCGGCAAGGACAATCTTTATGGCAGTGGCAAACTCGTGTTGGGAATGATTCCTGACTTTGCGCCGCCGGTCATAACCAGCGTCAGTCCGTCCGGGAATATATACTCGAACTCGGCAGCGGTGACCGTCTATTACGCGGATGTCGGCAGTGGCATCAATACATCGTCGGTCCAGGTGACGCTGGACGGCGCCGGGCTTGCCGCTTGTACCATCACCGGAACATATACGAGCTGTCCGGTTGTCGATATCAGTGCCGGGACGCATACTATCGGCGGATCGGTGACCGACAACTCAGGTAATTCTATCGCCGTCACCGGCACCTTCACATTAGTCTGCGGCACACCACAGATCACGCTTGGAGAGCCACGGCCATTCTGGGGCAGCTACGCCGATTATCTTGTCCGTGAGCTATCTGTGAGCTATGGGCTGTGCGATAGCGGTGGAACCGGAGCATACGGCATACAGGTCGAAGGAAGCATAAATACGGGTAGCGTCTTTCCTGCCTCGGCAATGCCCCTTTCGGTTGGAGACATACCCGGCGGTACGTCGGGTTGCCTTACGCTGATCATAAAATATGTAGTTCCGTCAAGCGTGACCTCTTTCAGGTCCATAACCTTCGTGACGATGAAGGACACCTGTGGCACATCCTACGCCATTCCCGGCGTCTATCCGGGTGCCTGATCCGGCTCAACCGCGGGCATAACCTGGTTCAATGTTCTGTATATTTTGATCCCGAGCCGGCGCCGGCCGGACTGATCACGGTTCATGGTTGAAGTTGCTGACCCATCATGGTTGATAAAAACAAAAATTCTGACACATTGATCGGCGGCATCGTCGAGTCTGTCGTCGCGGACAGCCCGGCGGCGGATGCGGGCATCGCCGCCGCAGATGTCGTGCTTTCACTAAACGGCCATCCTCTTCACGATGTAATCGATTACCAGTTCTATTTAAGCAGCGGACCGCAGGAGATGGAGATCGACAGGAAGCACAGGCGCCTGATGAGAGTGATGGATTGTGATGAAGGCGATGACCCCGGGATAAAGTTCTCTTCGACGATATTCGATTCCGTGCGGACCTGCCGCTGCGCCTGTATCTTTTGTTTCGTCGATCAGCTTCCCCGGGGGCTGAGAAAGACCCTTTATCTGAAGGACGATGATTACCGCCTTTCATTTCTATACGGGAATTTCATCACGCTGAACAATCTCAGGGAAGAGGACATGCTGCGCATTGAGGAGCAACGCCTGGGTCCGCTTTATGTCTCGGTACATTCAACCGATCGCAACGTCAGGGCTCAGGTAATGGGTTGCGGCCCCGACAAGGCGGCACAAGGCCTGAAAAATCTCGCCAGACTGGGGGAGGCCGGTATCGGTTTACACGCCCAGGTCGTGCTTTGCCCCGGTATGAACGATGGCGAGACCCTTGAGAATACGATCAGCGAACTGGCGGGCAAATACCAGGGAATAAAGAGTGTCGGTATCGTGCCTGTTGCGTTTGACGAGGAGTTTCTAAAAAAGCGCGCGAAGTCAGGACTGCGCGCGGTCGACAGGGATGACAGTATAAAGATCGTCAATCTGGTGACGACGAAGCAGAAAGAATATCGCACCTTGTACGGCAATGGCTTTGTCTACGCCGCGGATGAGTTCTATTTCAGGGCTGGCATGCCGTTGCCCGGAGCCGATGAATACGATGATTTCCCGCAATACGAAAATGGTATTGGCATCGCGGCGGGTTTTTTGGAAGATGCAGAGGAACTGATCTCGCCTCTCGTCGGTGATATCGCGGTGGATGCCCGTGTCTTCCTGCTTACGGGAACTCTCGCCGCCGGAATGATGAATGACGTCTGCCTGAATCTCTCACGCCTGACGGGCAGGCCGATAGCGCCACTCGTCTGCGAAAATCGTGTTTTCGGTTCTCATGTCACGGTCACGGGACTTCTTGGCGGTCACGATGTCATCGCGGCCGCTCGCGCCGCCGGCCTCACTCGTGGCGATCTGCTCATCATAACGCCCTCCTGTCTGGATGGCGGGGCCGAGCCGCGATTTCTTGATGACATCACCCTGACGGAACTGGATGAGACACTCGAATGCGGCATCATGGTCTGTCCCCGCTAAATACAGGCAGAATCCGCCGACTGGCTGGAAAAACCAGGTGACTCAACGCTGATTTCCAGCGGACAGTCTCCGTGCCAAAGCTTTTTCCACCTTGCCTTAAACGCGCCGGAATTCAGCAGTTTTTTGGCAATCTCCACATACTCCCGCGTCAACAGTGATAAACTCCCAACCATGACCAGACTCCCAAAAGTTGCCATAGTGGGTTATCCCAACGTGGGAAAATCGACACTCCTCAATCGGCTCACTGGCAGCCGTGAGGCGGTAGTGCACAAACAGGCCGGCGTCACCCGGGACCGTAAGGAACTCCTGGTCGAATGGACCGGCAGAGCCTTTACGGTGATCGATACCGGCGGCGTTGATACAGCCGACCGCCGGGAGATGGCCAGACAGATCCGCTCCCAGGTTGAAGCAGCCCTGGGGGAAGCGGAACTCGTGCTGCTGGTTGTCGATGGAACGACAGGCATCGGCCCGGGCGACGAGGATCTGGCGCAGATAGTCCGCAAGAGCAAACGCCCCGCCTTTCTGGTTGCCAACAAGATCGACGATTTCAACCGCGTCGACCTTATCCATGAATTTTACGCACTCGGCATGGGCGAGCCCGTACCGGTCAGCGCCCTGCACGGAACCGGCAGCGGAGACCTGCTCGACATGATCGTCGCCCAGCTCGAGGAATCAGGTGCTCTTTCTGAATCGGAGGCGCGAGAGGAGATCGGTGTCGCTATCGTCGGGCGACCCAACGCCGGCAAGTCTTCCATGGTGAACCGGCTGCTCGGTCAACAGCGAGTTATCGTCTCCGCCGAGCCGGGCACCACCCGCGACAGCATCGACACTGTTTTTGAAGCGGGCGATGCCACCTACCGGCTCATAGATACGGCCGGTCTGCGGCGCCCGGGGAAGCTTACCGAAGATGTCGAGTACTACAGCCGGGTGCGCGCGCTCGCTTCCATGGAAAAGGCGCAGGTCGTCCTGGTGGTTGTCGATTGCACCCTGGGACTCACGGATTATGACCTCACCATCATCGACGAGGCCATGAAGCGAAAATGCGCGACGGCGTTGCTGCTGAACAAGTGGGATGATTCCCAGATCGATCTGGAAGACCTTAAATACAAACTGTCGCGCAAGACGACGATCAAACCGCCATTCCTGGCTACGTCGGCGCTCACTGGTCGTGGTGTGAAAGACATACTTCCGCTGATCAGGCATCTGCATGAGCTGTATGCCTCCCATATATCCACGCGGGATCTAAACAATTTTCTGCAGGAGATAAAAACGCTGCATTCACCGCCCATCGTCCGCGGCAGGCAGCTGAAGATGTACTACATTAGTCAACCGGGTGTATCGCCGCCGAGAATAGTGATCCAGGCCAATAACAAGGGTCTGGTTACCAGGCCTTACGCCACGTACCTGGAGAATGAGATGCGCGAGCGTTTTGGTTATCACGGCTGCCCGCTGATCATAGAATTCAGGGGCAAAAAGAGCTGAGCCATGGATCTGGTGGCCTCATCAGCACTGGTAATCGGCGCCTATCTGCTCGGTTCCGTGCCATTCGCGCTGGTTATCGGTAAGGGCATCTACCACGTGGATGTGCGTGAAGGTGGCAGCGGCAACATCGGTACAACCAACGTCTTTCGGGTACTGGGAAAGAAGGCCGGCATCATGGTCTTCGCCGGAGATCTTCTCAAGGGTTTCTTCCCCGTTTTTCTTGCTACCTATGTGATCGATTCTGAAAACGCCGCCCTGGTCTCGGTTCTGGTCGCGGGCGCGGCGATTGCCGGACACACCTGGTCGATATTTCTGCGGGGCAAGGGCGGGAAGGGAGTCGCCACCGGCGGTGGCACCATCATCGCCCTGATGCCATACCTCTTTATCCTTGCCTTCGTGATTTTCTGGATAGTGTTGATT
>JBAZWE010000031.1:0-18342 GCA_041660545.1 Thermoleophilia bacterium | reverse complement strand
TCTGAAAAGGCGTAAGGATTTCATTGCCGCCGCCGCAACCCACATCGAGGATGCGTGTCTTGGGACCGAAGCGCTCCAGAAACCTGCGGGTGAACTGATGTTTTACAGTGGTGGAAGAAAAACGGTCATAGAAAGCCTTGACAGCGCGCTTTGCTCCGACACGCTGGGATATGCCGTCTAACGTCGGCGCCACAAACTTGCCCTCGTAGAAGTCATCCGCCGAGGAAAAGCATGGTACGCCTTCGCGCAGCGCGAATGAGGCGCCGCAACCAGAACATGTCAGCGATTCACCCTCACGCAACAAAATATCCCGGCATTCAGGGCATCGAAAAATATCAGTAGGGTCCATCGGGGTGAATCAATCCTTACCTGGGTTTATCTCCGATTCCAGCGGAACCCCTGTAGCCGATCCCGCCCTTTTTTGCTTCTTTTATTCTAGCTGAGACAAAATCGGAAATCTCGCTTTTGAAGCGGTCCCGGGAAAATTTCTGCGCGTGTCTGCTTATCTTTTTCGGATCGAAATCCTCGCTTTTGAAATTCGATACGGCCTGTGCCAGCGAGGCGGCTGTCGGGTCTGAAAACAGGATTCCGGTTTTTCCATCCACGACGGTCTCGAGCAGGCCGCCCCGGCCCAGCCCGATAACCGGACGTCCCGCAGCCATCGCTTCCACCGGCACCATTCCGAAATCCTCTTCCCCCGGGAATATGAGAGCTTTGCAGCCAGCCACCAGTCCGGGTAATTCCTCGTCCCTGACATATCCCATGAACTGGATATTGGGGCCGGCCATCCGCACAAGCTTCTCACGCAGCGGTCCATCGCCTACAATCTTGAGCGGCAGCCCCAGCTTCGTGAAAGCCTCAACGGCCAGCTCCACCCGCTTGTAAGCCACAAGCCTCGAGACCACGAGAAAATATTCCCTGGGCCCGTCAATCACGGGGAATCGATCGACATCGACCGGTGGATGTATAACCGCCGCTTCACGCCGGTAGTATTTTCCAATCTTGGCGGCCACATTGTGAGAGTTCGCGATATAGTAATCAACCCGGTCGCTGGCCAACCGGTCCCAGAGTCGCAGATAGTGCAGCAGCAGGCTGTTGCCCGCTTTCATCAGCGGGTTGGCTGAATCCAGCCGTCGATCCAGATAGGGCTCCCAGGCGTAACGTAACGGAGTGTGGCAATAACAGATATGCAGTGTACGCGGTCCGGTGAGAATCCCCTTCGCGCACGCGGAACTCGAGGAGAACACCAGATCATATTCGGATAGGTCGAACGACTCGAACGCCAGCGGAAACAGCGGGATATACTTCTGCGAGATCTTATGCAGGAACGGCAGTTTCTGGACGAACGATGTCCTCACATCCCACCCGAGCATTTCATCAGGTAAGTTGCGACTTGATAGAAAGGTGGTATATACAGGCGCTCCCGGATATATTTCGAGCAAAGCCTCCACCACGCGCTCCGAGCCACCAAGCGTCGTCAACCATTCATGTGATATTGCTACCCGCATCATTGAACCTCTGTTATCATTGACTTATACTTTTAAAACAATCTTTCTTTTATCAGATATGAAACCCTCTATCCAGCCAGTTCCCGAACCCGAACGCCGCGTTCTGCCGGAAGTTACACAAAGGCAACAGGACGAGGCCATCCTCAAGTCCCTCTGTTACGCCGATATCTTCGATTTCGCGCTCACCCTGGAAGAGATCGTTCGCTACGCCCAGGGAGTAGCGATCAATATCGACGAGGCAGCCGAAAGGCTGAACGACGATGAAAGCCTTTCCAACATCGTCAAAAAGAAAGGCTATCTCTATCATCTCGAAGGCCGGGACGAGAACTGCCAGCTGCGACTGGACCGCGAGGCCGAGTCAAGACAACAGCTCGAAATCGCCTTACGCAGGCTTATCCCCCTCCAGGGCATTCCCTTCCTGAGGGCTGGCGCCATAACCGGAGCCCTTGCCGCACTCAATTCTCCCGCCGGAGATGATATCGATCTCCTCATCATAAGCGCCCCCGGGCGGACCTGGACGACTTATTTCTTCCTGCGCCTGTGGCGCCGCTTCGGTCACAACCCCGACATCTGCTTCAACGTCTTTATCTCCGAGGCGGATCTGGTTTTCAAGAATCCCAACCTTTTCTATGCCCGGGAGATCCTGGGAGCGCTGCCGGTTTTCAATGACGGCGCATTTGACAGCTTCAAGGAAGCAAACCCCTGGATCCACGACTTCTTCCCCTCGTTCATCCCGGATCCCGAAAGACAAAATTATCGCATTCCAATCAGCCCTCTCTGGAGGAGGAGGCAGCGCCAGCTCCAGACACTCCTTGTGGGCCCGCTTGGCGACCTGCTCGAATTCGTCGTACGCAAAGCTCAATACAAGAACCTGATAAGCTCGGCTCCCGACGCCGCCATGAGAATGCGCCGAAACCGTATCAAGCTCCACAAGCGTGATAACCGCTCGCCGATCATAGACAAGTTCAACCAGCGACTGGATTTCTGGCTCGGCAAATATCGCGAGCTTTCAGACGATAAACCGGTCAAATCCGCGTGATCCCTAGGCGTCCCTGTCTACAAAAGCAAAAACTGTCTTCAGCATAATCTTTATGTCAAGCCAGGGGCTCCAGTTTTCAATGTAGTAAACGTCGTGCTCCACGCGTTCCGCTATATCCGTATCTCCCCTGAGCCCGTTTATCTGTGCCCAACCGGTCAGCCCGGGCCGCACCCGGTGCCGGCTGCAATAGGCTGGTATCTCCTCTTCGAACTTGACCACGTGCTCCGGCCGTTCCGGACGTGGCCCCACGAGGCTCATCTCTCCCTTGATTACATTTATCAGCTGTGGCAGCTCATCGATACCCAGCGGCCTTATGAACCTTCCCATCCTCGTACGGCGCACGTCGCCGGGGGTCGACCAGCCGGCCTTGCCGTTTTCAGCGTCCTTCTTCATCGAGCGGAACTTGAGGATTTCAAACGGTTTGTCGTTTTTGCCCAGACGCGTCTGCCGGTAGAGAACCGGTCCCCGGGAATCTATCTTGATAGCGACCGCGACCGCGAGCAGTAAAGGGGCGAGAATGATGAGGGCGGCAAACGAGATAATCACATCCATGGCGCGTTTCACGAAGCCCTGAAGACCCTTGATGCTGCCGCGCTTGAGACCCACGACGGGCAGTCCGCGAATATGCTCCACGCCGACCCTGTCAGAAAAAACCTCATAGAGCCGCGGCACAACCGTAAACTCCACCCCGTATGGACGGCAGCGCTCCATCAGTTCAACTGTCCTGGTGTGGTTGTCCCGGGAAAAGGCAACAACCATATGCTGGATACGATGACGCTCGATGACCTCTTCGAGCTTCTGATAATCGTCGAACACCGGAAAGGAACCATCGTCGGTCGCTCTCCTGGATGGCTTCTCATCAAGGAAGCCAACCATTTTTAAGCCAAGCGCCGGATTCCTGACGAGTTTGCCGGCGCAGGATATGCCCACGGCGCCGGCGCCCAGAACCAGAGTGTTCTTGACATACCAGCCATGACGCCTCCCCAATTTCTGCAGCTGATACACCAGAAAGCGCATTATGGAGACAGCGACGATCACGCAAATCCAGGAGAGAACGGTGACGTTGCGTGAATAATGTCCCGGCGGAAATACGATGATGGAACCGACCAGCACGATCATCGAAGCCAGTGTCGCGGCTGAGACTATGTTGGGAAATACCTCAAGAAGACTGAGATTGAGCCGGAACCTGTAGAGGCCGTAAAGCTTGAACAGCAACCAGTAGAGAGGCAGGATTACCAGGCTGACCGCCATATAGAAGTTGATGTTGGGAGTTGCTTCACCAACATCCACATACCAGATCCCCAACTGGAAGTAGACGGCGAAGGCTAACCGGAATCCGGCAATAACCCCCAGCAGGTCGCCGATAATGAGGGTCAATTGGGAGATCTGGTGAGAAGTGAAGAAATTTTTAGCTTTTACATACAAGAATCTGTCCCGGTTTCATTTTAGCCGTTTTTGCTGGCAGTTTCATAAAAATATCCAGTAATCGCCAATGCTTTGTCGGTATCAGGCCAGCGGTGCTAAAATCAAGCGCATGATTCACATCGGAATAAACGGTCGCTCGATGTTCAGGCAACTCACCGGCGTACAGCATTATGCGCGTGAAGTCACACGCGAACTCTGTGCACTCAACGCCCCCGACGTCGACTTTACCGTATTCTCGGGCCGTGAAGGCCGAGACGGCTCCGAGCCCGGCCTGCCGCTGAAAACTAGCTTCATCCCTGCCGGCAGTCCCATCAAGGGGTTGATGTGGGAACAGACACTGCTGAAACGCATGGCGAAAAAATCCGGTGTCGATGTTCTCTTCAACCCGGCCAACGTGGCGCCATTATATCCGCCTGTCTCAAGCGTAGTTACAATCCACGATCTGGCTTTCCTCCTTTTTCCCGAATATTTTTCGCGAACCTTCGGCGCCTACTATCGCGCCATGATACCTCGCATCGCGTCACAGGCGTCAATGGTGATAACCGACTCCGAGAGCACAAGGTCTGATCTTGAGTCCCGCCTGGGGGTGCCCGGGAGCAAGATCGCAGTCATTCCCCTGGGAGTTTCGCCGGGCTTCCGCCGCTATATCAAAAAAAGCGAACTTGAAGAAGTGCGGCAACGTCACAACCTGCCACGAAAATTCTTCCTGTCCATATCCAGCCTCGAGCCTCGCAAGAACCTGAAAGGGCTCGTTGACGCCTATAGCATCCTGCCGGCGGATACCCTGGCCGAGCAAGGCCTGGTTCTCGTAGGCGCCGGTAACCGCGTCTACGCGAACCCCGGACTGTCAGAGAGTCTTTCACGGTTAGGAAGGGGTTCTGTAATGACTCCGGGCTATATGCCGTCTGAAGACCTGCCTGCGGTCTACCGGATGTCGACGGCACTCGTCTTCCCGTCCCTGTACGAAGGCTTTGGTCTGCCGGTCCTGGAGGCCATGGCGGCTTCCACGCCAGTGATCACATCTAACCGGTCCTCCCTGCCGGAAGTCGCGGGTCATGCCGCTGTTTTGATCGATCCTGAAAACCGTGAAGAACTGGCTGCCGCCATGGAGCTGGTCGCCAATGATTCCGGCACCAGGAACCTGCTTATCGGACGTGGGAAAAAGAGGGCCGCGTTATTCAGCTGGAAGAAGACGGCACAGCAGACTCTTGATGTTCTGAGAAGCGCGGCTTATTGATCCGGACGTGCCCTCTGGCTCATCCATGAAGTCAATCCCAGGTAGGCAAAGAACAGGAACGAGATACCCGTCTGCCAAAGAAAGCAATCCAGCATACCGTGCACGACATAGGCAACTGTGGCGGCCAGTAAAGCAAGTGATATGTAACGCTCGGATTGTTTAAGCTTCCGGTTTATGACAAGACGCATCTGCGCAAACAGCGTCGCGGCCAGAAGGAAGACCATGGCCGCCAGACCGACAAGGCCCGTGTTCGTAAGGGCTTCCATAAAGATGTTGTGGGTCCTCACGCGCTGATCCGGAGGTAGCTGGGGAGCGAACTCCTGATAGCGCCTGCGGAACTGGTCCGGACCCACACCCAGCACCATGCTGGACTTCCAGGTCTTGACGGCGGCCTTCCAGAGTTCTGTTCTGGAAGCCTGGCTGACGACCGGATCGTCAAAATTAAAGAACTCATAACCTTCCGGAATAGAAATGACCTTGCCACCGCCACCGTTAAAATCCATTGCTACTATTACCGGCCGCACGCCCGAACTGGAAAACCAGCCGACGCTGGTCTTGGACAAACCAAAGATAATGACATATTTACCCGGCTCTCGAGGTGTGTTGAAATCTACCGACATGTCAACTTCACCCCCGCGGGGAACTTCATGCGGCAGGTCGTTGATGATATACGAAATATCTTCCAGAACCTCCTTGTCGGGGTATGTCACCAGGTAGCTGGACATGACCACGCTGCCGTTTCCTTCAATGCTCCAGTCTGTTGAGCTGGTGTTCTTGATATGAAATCGGGCGGTCACCTGACTGTCGTACGGCAGTTTGTCCGGAAAGCTGACCATCGTATACTCAGCGCCGTACCGCTGCTCCTGTTGAGCAAGATCAAGCCTCGTCGCCATTTTATTGCTCAACAGGGCGGATGCTCCGGTTATAACCAGCATTAGTATCACCGTCGTGAGAAAAAGACCCCAGACCTTCCGGCTGTATCCAAATACAGCTGCAAGGACCGCTCCCAATAACATCGATACAGGCGTGGCCACCAGCGCGCTACGAGTGAATGTATAAACCTGCACAGCCATGGCCGCTACCAGTCCGGCGATAGTCGCAATAGTCAGCCAGCGCTTGAGGTTGTCTTTTCTCTGCTTTTCAATCATCCAGACAGCCAGTACCAGCGCCATGGGGACGGCCAGCTCCAGATACATCGACAAGGTTGTGGGAAACGGCAGCGTCGAGGACACCCTGACGTTATAAAACGTACCAAAGGTTATGATCCCTTCCTGAAAAGAAGCAAGGACCTTGGGCCAGTCAATGAAATAGACAAAATTTTCCATCAGGCCGATCAGGACCACGACAAGTAACGCTGATGTTGCCGCGCGTGCAATCAGGATGTGCGACTTCGCCTTCTGCGGCAGGCGGGATATGCAGAAATAAATCAAGGTCGCATAGGTCATCCTGAGGGAAAACTTCAGAGCGCTTGGTTTGTCCTCTGCGGCTAGAATGGAAAGAAAATTGCTGGCGATGAAACAAAGGACGGCTACATCCAGGACCCTGCGGTGAAGTATCGATGATAAGCCTTCACTCCGGGCCCAGACCAGAAAGGTTATGAATAAGAAACCCGCTACGAGCTCGGATGATGTAAATCCAACCGGGCCGAGAGAAAAAACCGGAGTCTTGACTTCAAATGCGGTGAGAAAGACCGCCAGGAAAGCGCCAGCAAGAACAAACCTGGTACTCCTTACTTGTCCGCTATCCTGCACGAGCTACTTCGCGGAGAATCTCTAACGTCTTTTCCGCGGCCTTCTTCCAGCTGAACTTTGCAGCGCGTTCCAGCCCCCTTGCCTTCAGGTCAGCCGCCAGGTCGGGGTCGGCGAGCACTTTCTCCATCGTCTGAGCCAACTCATCGACGTCCAGAGGATTTACGAAAAGCCCTGCGTCGCCGACCACTTCGGGCAGTGAGGAACTCTTGGAGACGATAACGGGTGTTCCTGAAGCCATCGCTTCCAAGGGCGGTAGACCGAATCCCTCATACAGGGAAGGATAAACAAAAGCTTCGGCCTGACGATAAAGAGGCGGCAGATAGCGGTCCCGGACATAGCCCGTTATATGAACCCTGCCGAGTAAATCCAGACGCTCCAGCTCATCGAATATCGCCTGTGCCATCCAGCCGCGACGACCGGCCAGCACCAGGTGAATATCAGGCCGGGTTTTGGCCATTTTGTCAAAACCACGGATGAGAACGTTGAGATTCTTGCGAGGTTCGAGTGTTCCCACGTACAGAACATAAGGTTTTGTAAGTCCGTAGTGAGCCAACGCTTCCTGGTCATCAGGTTGAGGCTCCGGACTGTAAATGTCGGATACCCCTTCATGGATAACGGTCACCTTCTTGTCGCTGATATTCATGACCCTCAGCAGGTCGAGCTTGGTGTTATTCGAAACGGCGATGATGCGACGGCTCCGGCGAGTTGAAACAGGCACCAGGCTACGGGCCCAGATGACATTGCGCAACGAATGAGTCCTGGGAAACAGCTTGAAGGAAAGATCGTGGATAGTCAGTACCGTGGGACAGGGCGCCGCGACCGCACAGACAAAATTCGTGAAGAAGCATACATTGACGCCATACTTCTTAAGCAACAACGGAAGTATCAGCTGCCGCCACGGCTCCTGGTACCGGAACTGGCTTCGGACAACCGTAACCCGGTCATGTCCCCCGGCCTCCTGCTCGAAACCGGTGTCGCGGTTACTGAAAAGATAGAGATGGTCATCCCGCGTCACCAGGTCCATCATCTCCCGGATGACGTGATGCGTATACCAGTCCACGCCACTCTTTGTGGACTGAATCGCTGAAAGGTCTATTCCTATTCGCATTTCTTGCGGTACATAATTGGCTTACTGGTGTGAATTGACAGGTAGTAACCGGGTCCTGATTTTCTTCTCGCACGGACACACCCGTAAAATAGCGCCGCGCGAAATGCCCTTATTGAATTGTATTCTAGCTTTACGGATAAGCGAATTCCACTGCAGGTGACCGCTTCTCGCGCCTGCGGCCGTGCCTCGGCCCTATCTCCCGGCAAGAAAATCCCTGATCATGGCCTGGCTTTCGTTCTCGTCCAGCACAACATATGAACCACCATCGAGATTGCTGCCGGTGCCGACCATGACATATTTACGATTACTCTCGGCAGGCGTACGGAATTTGATCCATCCCAGCTCGATCAGTTCGTTGGTGGAAAGATCGGTGGTTATGTTTTCGACGATACCCGGGGCCATTAGTGGCATCTTGGCAACATTCACGGGACTTGCCATCTTTTTCTGCAGTGCCTCCATGAATAGCTGCTGCCTGCCCATTCGCTGGAAGTCGTCATCAGAATAGCGGACACGCACGAAAGTCAGTGCGCGTTCTCCCGACATTGTCTGGGGTCCCGCATCGAAATGGACCTGGGTCCATGCCGTTCCCTGTGGATATTGGGAATCTATCGTCTTGGCCACATTGATGTCTACGCCTCCCAGACTGTCTACTATTCCGGGAAAACCGCTGAAGTCCAGCTCAACGTAATGATGAATAGGTACCCCTGTCAACTCCTCCACCGCCTGGATCTGCAAGGCTGGCCCGCCGTAGGCGTATGCGGAATTGATCTTGCCTTCACCGTAACCTGGAATGTCCGCCAGAGTATCCCTCGGGATGGAAAGCTGTGCGATCGAATTCTTCTGTCCATCAACGCGAATGATAAGAATCGTATCTGCACGGGCGTTTTCACCCGGCCTCTTGTCGCTTCCCAAAAAGAGGATGTTGACCGGAGTCGACATCATTCCTCCCGCGGGCTTTTTGAGAATCTGCGCGGTGCCGGCCGGAACCCTGTCATTACTCGCGCGCACCGCCCGGTCCAGCCTCCAATAAGAGATAACAAGCGCCACCAGCGCCAGGGCGAGCAGCAGCAGAAACGCGAAGAATATCTTTTTTCCCCAACTACGGCGAGGGCGCTCCTGCTCAAAACCGGACTTCTTTGACGGCTCATCCGGAGGCCGTGATGGTGATTCGGGCGGTTCGGAAGATCCCACCTTGAGTGGCTTGTTCCTTAGTTTGATGCGGGAACTTTTGTAACGGGTATAAGGTTTTTTCTCATCGTCTGGCATTGATGGTTAGTTTTGCAGGAATGAATAACCAGCGCAAGGCGGATGACGCTCGACCGCTTCCATACGTGATGACGCCAGACAAAAAAGGCGCGCCTGCGGCGCGCCTTTGCATTTCTTATATTTGAACCGTATTACAGGGTCAGCTGGAAAGAAAGATGATAGATCACAACGGCTCCGTAACATGCTGTCACTACGCTCATGCCGCGGACAGCAAGCGCCAGATGGCGAAATCTCCAAAGAGTCAGCGCGCCAGCCGCGACAATTGCAACCTTGGCCGTCATGCCCAAAGGCATGCTCATCCTAAAAAGGCTTGCCATCAATGGATTGCCTTCCTCGAAGCCGAGAGTCAGGGCGCGGGAAGTTAAAACGCAGTCGAGTATATTGAAAGACAGCAGCAGGGTGATGACGGACATTATGAAGGAATTGGAAACGCTGGGCGATGAGGGCGCTGTAAACGCGCTGCCAGCCATGCGGTAACCGTGAGGCACCCAGTTGCTCATGAGTCTACGGTCAGAAATAGACCAGTCTACCTTTTCCACCCTTTGAACACGCCTGTCAGATCTCAGATAGCCACAATCATCGCAGCGAGTGCCGCATTTGTGACGTTGCACCGGGCCTGCCGTGCAGATCATATTACTCACTACATGTACTCCAATCCGCCTCCCCGGCATCATAGGGCTAACCTATTGAACCATTTACCGGCGTCTTCTTCAATACCTATTAGGGTATAGTGTTCACATTCATGCGTTGAAATATGGCGACGCATTCTATACGCTCCGCCCGAGCATCAATGAATTCAAATCCTGAAATATTCGTAATAGGCGTAGACCTGGGAGGCACTACGACGGCCGCCGCCCTCGTCGACGCCGATCTTAATCTGCTCGATCAGATCGAGATTGTGACCGTCACCTCAAGCCAGAACGCGCTACTGGAGAGCATCACCGGGCTCGTCGGAGAGCTTTCCGCAAGAGCAGCGGGCCAGGTCGCCGCCGTGGGCTTCGGCATTCCCTCGATGATCGATCAGACCAGAGGACGGGCGATCATGTCAGTCAACGTCCCGCTTGCAGATTTTGACTTCGTCGAATACATGAGCGCAAGTCTCGGCCTGCCTGTCTTTATCGACAACGATGCCAACCTGGCGGCCCTTGCCGAGACAAGGGCCGGTGCCGCACGCGGAGCCAGCGAAGTCATCATGATAACCATGGGTACAGGCATCGGTGGCGGCATCATCATCAACGGACGGGTATATCGCGGTTATACGGGAAGCGCCGCTGAACTCGGCCACATGGTAATAGATGTAAACGGACCCCGCTGCCAGGGTTCCTGCGATAATTATGGCTGTTTCGAGACCATGGCATCGGGCACGGCGCTGAAACGATACGCCGCCGAACTTGCAGCACAAAAACCGGACTCGAGACTGGGAGCAGCCGCGGCCGCGGGCGAAATCCTGGACGGCGCCCTGGTTACCGGTCTGGCTCAGGACGGTGACGAGGCCTCACTGCTGGTGCTCGAAAAGATCGGTTTTTATTTGGGCGTGGGCATGACCAGTCTGGTAAACATGTTCAATCCCGAGGTCTTTGTGGTCGGCGGCGGTCTGGCCAGGGCCGGCGACCTGATTCTAAAACCGGCATTGGAGATCCTTCACAAGAGAGGCCTCAGACCCAACCGCGACATCGTCAGGGTAGTCACGGCCAGCTTCGGCTCCGACGCTGGCATTATGGGAGCAGCCTGTCTGGCATTAGACGAGATCACCGATAAACCGCATGAAAAAACCGGAGGACAGAAGAATGACTGAAGCCTCAAACGTTTATTTCATTTCCAGCCGCGCTGACGGCAAGGAGCGAAATCTCAAGAAATACAGGCGTCTGATCAATACCCTCGATCTTAGCAAGGTCGTCACCGAGGGCGATCTGGTCGCCGTCAAGACCAGCTTCGGCGAACATGGCAACTTCACATTCCTCCGGCCGCAGTATGTCCGTGTCGTCATCGACGAAATCAAACGGCTCGGCGGGCGCCCTTTCCTGACGGACTCCAACACGTTATATGCCGGAGCGCGTCAAAACTCTCGTGACCATCATATCGATGCCATCGAAAACGGCTTCGGCTTCAGCGTCACCGGGGCGCCGATCGTTATCGGAGGAGGTCTTCTGGGTCTCGATTACCGGACCGTGCCGATAAATGGCGAACATTTCCAGGAAGCGAAGATTGTATCTGAAGCCCTGGACGCGGACGTGATCATATCTCTCGCCCACTTCAAGGGTCATATGATCTGCGGCTTCGGAGGCGCCATCAAAAACCTCGGCATGGGCTTTGGCGCCCGCGCCGGGAAGCAGAAGATGCACTCGGACGTCCACCCCCTTGTTGATCCTGCTCATTGCGATGGCTGTGCCCGCTGCATAAAGTGGTGCCCGCAAGACGCGATCACGCTCATACCGGTTCCAGACGCGGGCAAGGTTGCCCTTATAGACGACGAAGCATGCATTGGCTGCGGCGAATGTGTTGCGACCTGTTTTAATAACGCCATCGGCATCAGCTGGAAGTCAGATCCTGGAGTAGTCCAGCAGAAGATGGCCGAATATGCCAGCGCGGCGCTTACTGGAAAGAAAGATAAATTCGCCGCCATAAACTATCTTCTGGACGTAACCCCCGACTGTGATTGCCTTGGCTGGAGCGATAACGCCATCGTACCCAATATCGGTATTGTCGCATCCTTTGATCCCGTGGCGGCTGACGCGGCCGCGCTCGAACTCGTCAACAAGGCGGCCGGGGTTGCCATGAGCGCCCTGCCTGCGGATGCTTTGTCCGGCACTGATAAATTTGGTTCGATTCACAAGGGTATCGATCCGACCGTGCAGCTGATCCACGGGGAGAAGCTCGGACTGGGGACCCGCAATCATGACCTGATATCCCTTGACAAAGACGGGGGCGAAGAGGCATAAATATTATTAGTTCACTTTTATTTCAAAACAAGATGGAGGTAAAACCGGTGGCCCTACAGATTTCTGATGAATGTCTTGCCTGCGGAGTCTGCATGGACGAATGTCCAGTGGAAGCGATCTCCGAAGGGGATGACATATTCATTATCAACCCCGAAGAGTGCACTGATTGCGGCGCCTGTTCAGAGGTCTGCCCCAACGAAGCCATAAGCGCAAACTAGATTTCATACGACCGGCATTGTTCCAAAATCATATTCACAGGGACGTTTACAAAACGTCCCTGTTTTTCGTAATCGATCGAGGATACCGCAGTGCTTTATGTCTGCCCCACACCCATAGGTAACCTGGGCGATGTAACCCTCAGGGTACTGGACGCCCTCAGGCAGGCGGACCTGGTCGCAGCGGAAGATACACGCCGCACACGAAAGCTGCTTTCCCACTACGATATCAGCAAACCCCTGATCAGCTTCTTTGAGCACAACGAGGTCAGACGCCTGCCGGACCTCCTGAAGAAGATGAAAGAAGGAAAAACCATCGCGCTTGTTTCCGACGCCGGCATGCCCGGTATCTGCGATCCAGGCTACCGCCTGGTGAAGGCTGCCCTGGATGATGGTTTGCAGGTCGTGGTATTGCCTGGTCCCTCCGCGGTTGAGACGGCGCTTGTAAGCTCGGGATTCGCGTCAGACTCCTTCGTTTTCTTGGGTTACCTTCCCAGAAAGAAAGGAGAGCTGGACAAGGTCCTCGAATCGATCGCCGGAGAATCAAGGTCCTGCGTCGCCTTTGAAACACCGCACCGCCTGGCGGCCACCCTATCGGCTGCCGTCCCTCATATGGGGGAAAGGCGCATCGCTGTTTGCCGTGAGCTGACAAAAAAATTCGAGGAAATCCTGCGCGGCACGGCTGCACAGCTGAGCTTGCGGCTTCCCGGGAAGGTAAAGGGAGAGATAGTGCTGGTCTTTGAGCCACGCGAACAGGAAATCCCTAAGGAAACCGGCCTGCCAGACAACGTCGAGGATGCCATCCGCGGCCTGCTGGAAGAAGGCGTCTCCGCCCGTAAGCTCTCACAGCTCGTTGCTCTGGCGACCGGCGTCTCAAAAAACAGGGCATACAAGCTTACGCTTCAGATCAAACAGGACTCGAGCGGGGTATCTTAATCGCGCTTGCGCGCGACGATTACCTCGAAGAACCCCCGCCCGGCAATATGCCGCCGGATATCGACAAATCCCGCATCATCGATCTCACGCACCAGTTTATGCTGCCACATATCAGCCAGGGAATCCGCCTCGGCAAGTTGCACAAACCTCATGCCCAGCTTTGTCAGGAGCGTGTCCGGCTTGCGCATATCCGCCACAACAACCAGGCCGCCCGGCTTGAGTACGCGCCATATCTGAGCCAGCGTGTTGTTCCTGCCCTTCCGGTTCATCTCGTGAATAGCCAGTGACATGGTGACACGATCAAAAAAGGAATCTTGGAAGGGAATATCTTCCGCATTGCCACGAACAAACTCGACCTGGTCTGCCCACACCTTGCTTTTCGCCACCTCCAGCATCTGCTCGGATAGATCGATCCCCACCACATGCCCGTCCGGTCCCGCACAGCTTGCCAGCAGAGAAACCAGTGTGCCAGTACCGCAACTGACATCGAGTACATTGTTCCCGGCTCGCACATTCGCCATTTCCACGATCTTGCAGCGAAAGGCAACCTCGCCGCCCACCAGGTGGAATGCCGCGCGAAGGCCCATATCGTAGAACCTCGCTACCCGACCGAACTCCTCGCGATAATAGCCCGATGTAGCCTTCTCTTCTTTCCCGATATCTTCCGGCGCCTTTTCTGAATCTCCCTGCCCGTTTTCGCCAGTCACCTCGACCGCTCCATCAATCCTCCTGGCTGACCAGGTAAAGCTTTCTGTAAATAGAACTGTTTCGCGTAAACAGATATGAGCGATAGGGTTGCTTCATATATTTCATGGACTTGAGGCCCCGCCTGACGATCGCCAGATGCGAATATACTTTCTCGCATGCCCAGTTATAGCCTTTCTGAAGCTCTTCGGGGGTCATTTTCCTGGGGACGAAAGTAACATTTCCCACATCATATTTTTCCCAGCGTGAATGAAGAAGCCTGCCCTGCGATTCCAGGTCCGCCCTCAGCGAAGTACCCGGATACGGTGTCAGAACGGTCAGCTGCGGGCAATCGATATTATTCCGATTTATGAAGTTGACGGTCTTTTTGAAAACCGACTTGTCATCACCGTCGAATCCGAACACGAAACATCCGATGAGGCCGATCTTGTACTTGTGAAATATGCGAATTTTTTCTTCGTATTCCTCAACGCGGTTGGAAGCTTTTTTACCTATCTCCGATATATTGGCATCAGAAAGCGACTCGAAACCGACCAGCATGCCGACACACCCACTCGCCGTCGCCAGTTCCATCAGCTCGATATCGTCAGCCATGTCGATCGATCCCTGGCTCAACCAGAAAATCTCCAGGGGAGCCAACGCCTTGAATAATCGCTTAGCATAATTTTTATTGGCGGTGATATTGTTATCCGTGAAAAAGACGAAGCGATGTTCGGCGGCCTTCACCTCGGCAACGACTTCCTCCACCGGCCGGAAACGCATGCGTGTGCCATAGAAAACGGTTGTCGAGCAGAATGAACAGCGAAAGGGACAGCCCCTGGAAGTCTCTACCTTGGGAATGTTCAGATAGGCATTTTCCTTCATCAGATCCCGGCGCGGAAACGGAAGCCCGGCAAGATCCGGCTTCGTTTCGGCCTGATAGCGCTGCTTCATACCGCCATTGTCCAGATCGGCCAGTAACACCGGCCAGATTTCTTCGGATTCACCGACGACGACCGCATCTGCATGAATCGATGCCTCATCCACCATCAGGGATGGGTGTACTCCTCCCAACACTACCTTGCGCCCCCGCCGGCGGAACTCATCGGCGATCTCATACGCGCGAGGAGCGGTCGGTGTCAGCGCGGTTATTGCCACGAGGTCCACATCCTGGTCGAAATCGATAACATCGACATTCTCGTCGAGAATGGAGATATCATGTTTCGCAGGAGTCAAGGCAGCCATGAGCGGCAGTGTCAGCTGACTCATGTAGATCCGGCCACGGGTCTTTACATTTGACTTATGATAGGGTTGTATCAGTAGGATCCTGATGAAAAACTCCTGTCTAAAGACCTAAGAACTTTAACAAGTGCATTATACAAGAACAAGATATGGAGCAATTGGTGTCCATCTCGAACAATATTGACTTGTCCCGTTCAGCTGGGATTGAAAAATATATATACCGCGATCCGAGGAAAATCAACGACAGTGCCAGCAGCGCCCGCTCATAACTTCGTGAAGAAGTCATCTGAAGTACACGCCTTTCGCGGTCTCCGTTACAATCCGGATGTTGTTCCCGAACTATCCCGGGTCGTTGCCCCTCCCTACGATATTATAAGCCCGAGCCGTCAGAAATATTACCATGAGCGGCATCCTTATAACGCAATACGCCTCGATTTCGGCATCAGTCTTGCCGGAGACGATGAAGAGAACAATCGCTACACCCGCGCATCGGCCCAGTTGCAGGAATGGCTCCAGGCGGAGATCCTCCTACCAGAACCGAAGCCATCCGTATATTGCCTGCGTGAGGAATACAAGTCTGAGAATGGAGTTATAGCTGCTCGCGATGGTTTTATCGCCATGATACGCCTGACGGATTTCTCACAGGGCAGAGTACTGCCGCACGAGGAGACTGCTCCCGGTCCCAAGGCTGATCGCCTGAAACTCATGGAGTCCACCGAGGCCAACTTAAGCCCGATCTTCTGCATATATTCCGATCCGGATGGAATTATTTCCGAAACACTCAAACCCGCCTATGAGACATCTCCCGACTTACAGCTAGTCGATGATGCCGATACACGTCACTCGTTATGGATTGTCAGTAACGACGATGCCTGCGCCGGGATCAGCCAGGCCTTTGCGGAAAAGACCCTCTATATAGCTGACGGACACCACCGGTATGAAACTGCGCTCGCGTATCGCGACGCACGGCGCGCAAAAGACGGGCCTGGCCCGGATCAGCCATACGACTATATGATGGTCTACCTTTCCAGCATGGGGGAAGCCGGACGTTCCATCTTCCCCATTCACAGGTTTGTGTCAGGTTTGACCCCCGAGACGATGCAGCGGCTTTCAAGCTCACTGGAAGAATACTTTAAAATCGACGAAGTCTCCGGCAATGGATCAGACCGCCAACAGAATATGATCGCAATGATGAAAGAGCAGCCGGCTGACCAAAACTCGTTCGGCCTTTATCTGCCTGCTACAGACAGCTACCATGTACTGACAGCGCGTCAACCACGACCCATGATCAGTGCTGAAAAAACCGCCCGCTCCGCCGCATATCGTTCTCTGGATGTAGCGGTTCTGGACAGGGTTATCCTGGCCGACATACTGGGAGTCACGCCTGAAGGTCCCAACGCAAATGCAAAAGTCAGGTTCGTTGAGCGCACAGACAAGGCCCTTGAGGAGACATCGCAACCCGGATTCCAGGTAGCGTTCTTCATAAACCCGACATCCATGCAAGAGATCACGGCTGTTTCTGAGGCCGGCGAAAAAATGCCGCAGAAATCCACATATTTCTATCCCAAGCCATTGACCGGCATGGTCTTTCGCAGTTACCTCTACTAGACTCACCTGATATGGCAGAATCAGTCATCATCCTTGTTGTCAGCCTGGCGATAATCCTTGCCGGTTGTGAAGGTTTCACAAACGGTATCGAATGGTTCGGCAAGAAGCACGGGCTCGGCGAAGGTGCGGTCGGTAGCGTGCTCGCCGCCGTCGGTACAGCCCTCCCGGAGACCCTCATCCCAATGATCGCCATAATTTTCGGAACCGGAGAGGCGGCAAAAGAGATTGGCGTGGGCGCTATCCTGGGTGCGCCCTTCATGCTTTCCACCCTGGCAATGTTCGTCACCGGCGTGGCGCTGGTCATCTTTTCCATTACCAGAGACCGGCCACGTAATCCCGAAATCAACCCGAAGATTATCGGCCGCGACCTTACCTTCTTTCTTGTTTTCTACCTCGCCGCCATAATCGCCGGAATCGTCGAGTCAAGAATCCTGGACTGGATGCTCGCGTTTACGCTTTTTACCGGATATGGGATTTATGTTTATATAACCCTCAGAACTGAAGGAGACTTGGACGGGCACACGCGTCCGCTCTACCTGGCCAGCTCCCACCCCCCCCACTTCCCTCACCTGCGCTGGATTCTCCTGCAGATATTCATTTCACTGGCGGCAATCGTATTGGGAGCACATCTCTTTGTCGGATCCGTTGCTGATGTCTCGGCCAGACTGCTCCTGCCAGCCCTGGTTATTTCGATGCTTATAACTCCAATAGCCACCGAATTGCCTGAGAAATTCAATAGCGTACTCTGGATCAGGGGCCGGAAAGATACTTTGGCACTCGGGAACATAACTGGAGCCCTCGTATTTCAGTCAACATTTCCGATATCGGTGGGCCTGCTACTGACAGAATGGAAACTGAACGAGGTCGGTCTTGTCAGCGCGGTCATGACGCTGGGTTCCGGAGTACTTTTACTTATCTGGATCCTGCTCCGACGCACGATTGAGTGGTGGATGCTGCTTTTATGCGGTGCATTTTACGCGGCATTCGTCATTTATGCCCTATCGTATGGCATAAACGCAACCCCCTGATTGAATCGAAGACCGCGGTTTCGCCACATCAGTGCGGTATGCTAGACTATTTCCTCGGCCGGAGATCCCGGCCGTAGTTCTTATATGTGCGCCCGTAGCTCAATCGGCAGAGCAGGGGACTCTTAATCCCAAGGTTATAGGTTCGATTCCTATCGGGCGTACCAGTTTTTATTCCAATCTCCCAAGGTTAAGCCAACGCAAAAAGGGCCTTTCGGCCCCTCTTACGCTCGTATGCAACCGGTTTTTGCTTTTGCCGGTTTATGTCTGGTTGAAGAGCATGCCGGGCACTTCGTCGAATGAATTATTGTAGATAACCCTCTGGCTGACTACCAGTTTTGGCTGTCCCTGCGTACTAA
>JBAZWE010000030.1:0-18623 GCA_041660545.1 Thermoleophilia bacterium | reverse complement strand
GAACGGCTATCTGCCGGGCTTCGAACCTGTGCAAGTGAAGTACGGGGTGGTGATCAGCAACAGCCTTCTGCATCATCTCGCGGACCCAATGACCCTGTGGCGAGCGATAAAAGACCTGGCACAGAAGGGAGCGCCGGTGTTTGTCATGGATCTGATGAGGCCGTGTGACAAGGAAGAGGCGGCAAGGTTCGTAGATCTATATATGTACGACGAACCCGGGATCCTGAAAGAGGATTTCTTCAATTCCCTGCTTGCCGCATATGAGCCTGACGAGGTCAGGCGCCAGCTGGATACCGCCGGACTTGGTGATTTCATCTTAAGAGAGGTTAGCGATCGCCATCTCGCGGTCTGGGGTTTCTCGCCTGGAAGTGGACGATGAGCGATCACGATAGGGACTCCCGCTGGGAGGATATCTACAAGGACGGCGATGTCGAATCGTTGCCCTGGTTTTATCCCGGCCTGGATCCCGATTTTGCCAGGGTCCTGGAGCGGTTGGGCATCAGTGGCGGCGAGATGCTCGATCTGTGTACCGGTCCCGGTACACAGGCAATCGCCATGGCACAGCTGGGTTACAGCGTCACCGCGGTTGATATCGCCCGTTCCGCTGTAAGAAAAGCGTATGTCCGGGCATCGGGCCAGGGTCTGGATATTAAATTCCAGGAGGCGGATATCTTTGAAAGCGATCTTGAACGATACTTCGATATCATATTCGACCGCGGCTGCTATCATGTCTTCCCAGACGAAAGACGCTCGGATTATGCCGCGGTCGTGGGCCGACTGCTCAAGCAGGGAGGTTACCTTTTGCTGAAGTGCTTCAGCTACAGGGAGAAACGGTCCGAGGGACCTTACCGCATCGCCCCCGACGAAATCCAGGTGAACTTCGAAGAGCTCTTCGAAGTTGTCTCGATTGAGGATACCGTGTTTCATGGTGGGCATGGCAAGGCATTGCCGCAGGCGCTGTTTTGCGTGATGCGAAGGCGCTGATGCGTCGGGTGTCGCTGGCGGAGTGCGCTTTGGTTTGCCTGTTTGTGTTATAAAGGGCGGATAATTGGAGAGTGCTTAAAACGACGCGGCCCCAGCCCGTGTCTCTGGACAGGAGGAAGAAGATGGAGCAGGCAAAACATGGTGACACGGTCAAGGTACACTATACGGGTAAATTGACAGATGGTACTGAATTTGACAGTTCCGTCGGACGGGACCCTTTAGAGTTCACGATCGGCAGCGGGCAGGTGATCCCCGGTTTTGAGAGCGCGGTCGTCGGGATGAGCCCGGGAGAGTCATCCAACACAAGCATACCGGTGGATCAGGCTTACGGACCACGGAGTGACGAAATGCTGGTTGAAGTGCCCAGAGAAAATCTGGCCGAGGGTATCCAGCCCGAAGTCGGACAGAAGCTCCAGGCGATGAGTGAGGACGGCCACAAAATCGCATTGATGATCACGGCGGTATCGGATGCCAGCGTGACCCTCGATGGCAATCATCCACTCGCGGGAAAGGAACTTTTTTTCGATCTGGAGCTAATAGACATCGTATAAATATCTATGACGCATGGTTGAAAAGATATCGAAAAGAATGGTTGGGTAGAGCCAAAAGATGGTTCTGGGGCGCTTTGACTTTACGCTTTTCAAATATTCTGATAAAAGTCAGTGAGTCATTTTCTCGGAATTGGAGACTATAATGCGTCCGTCCATCAATCTTTTACGGTGATAACTGACAAAAGTCTTCCAGCCGCCCGCGAGATTGTATATCTCCTCAAAACCATTCTGGCGCAGTATGCGGTAGCCGATATAGCTGCGGATACCTACCAGGCAGTGCAGGAATAGCGGTCGCCGGAGCCCTCTCAACTCCTCGATGCGCTCCCTGAACTGATCATGGGGGATGTTCACCGCGCCTGTGATATGTCCGGCCGCAAATTCTTTTGCTGTGCGTACGTCAACCACGGTCCCCGAGGCGGTTTTTTCCGGATGGTCTTCGGCATGCCACTGCCTGACGTCACCGCTAATGACATTGGCGCCCACGAAACCGGCCATGTTGACAGGATCCTTGGCCGATCCATATGGGGGCGCGTAGGCAAGTTCAAGATGCTCCAGGTCGAAGACCGTCATCCCCATGCGGACGGCCACAGCGAAAATGTCTATCCGTTTGTCCACGCCGTCACGGCCGACTATCTGCGCTCCAAGGAGCCTGCCGTCTTCGGGGTCAAACAACACCTTGGTGTGCATCTGGGCGGTGCCGGGGTAATAGACAGCGTGCCCGAAGGGATGCAGGAATATTTTTTCATACTCAATGCCGGCACGCTTGAGGACTTTCTCTGATGCGCCGGTAATGGCGGCCGTCATATCGAAGACTTTGACGACGGCAGTGCCCTGGGTAGTGGTGTAGGAACTCGTCCGCCCGGAAATGTGGTCGGCGGCAATACGCCCCTGCCGGTTTGCCGGTCCGGCCAGCGGGATGTTGACTGCCTGGCCTGTGATGGTATCGGTGACTTCGATCATGTCGCCGGCGGCGTAGATATCAGCATCGGACGTCCGCATATGCTCATCGACCTTTACGCCGCCGCTCTGGCCGAGGCCAAGTCCGGCCTCACGCGCCAGCTCCGTCTCCGGCCGTACTCCCACAGCCATGATCACAAAATCGGTGTGGATGACTACTTCGTTATCGAGAAGTACCTTCACACGTCCTTTCGAATCGCTGAATTCCCGGGCGGAGGTTTTCAGATGTAGCTTCACGCCTTTTTCTTCAAGATGCGGCAGCAGGTCGCTGGCGAGTTCACGATCCAGGACGGGGAGGACCTGACCCTGCAGTTCGACGAGGTTTACATCGAGTCCGCGACGCACGAGCGCCTCAACCATCTCAAGGCCCACATATCCGGCGCCGACGACCATCGCGGTTTTCGCGCCATCACCGATCAGCTCCATAATCGAATCCATTTCCGGGATGTTGCGTAGCGCATAAATCCTGGGGTGGTCGATTCCAGGCAGGCGGGGGCGTATCGCCGCCGCCCCCTGGCTTAAGATGAGCTTGTCGTAGCTCTCCTCGTAATCGCGTCCGCTCGCGCGTTCCAAAACGCGCACTCTCCTGTTTTCGCGGTCGATATGCGCGACCTCATGGCCGACACGCACGTCGATTGCAAACTGAGAACGGAATGACTCAGGCGTCGCGATCAGCAGATCGCGGCGCTGGCTGATATCCCCCCCGATATGATACGGCAGGCCGCAATTGGCGAACGAGACATAATCGCCTTTTTCGAGGATGATGATTTCGGCATCCTCCATCAGGCGACGGGCTCTCGCCGCCGCCGAAGCGCCTGCCGCGACCCCGCCGACTATTACTATTTTCATATTGCTCCCTTTCCTGAAAAATCACCGTGCTTGAACTGTCACACAGGTAAAAGTCATACCCGGATAGGATTTTCATAATCCCCGGGCCATTCCCGAACGTTTTTCCCGGCCAGACTGTGTGCATGAAGGATGTTATCTGTTTTTTCCCCTGACTTCATCAGCATGCAGCTATACGTGTTGCATGATTCGTCCTATTTAACAAAATACCCACAAGTAGTAAAATAGTATTAAGTCCTGATGGTGGAGATTTTAGCAGCAGCGGAGGTGGCATCGTGAAACCTCCAGCAAGACATGGAAACAGCATCAGGAAGTTAGACGGCCGGCAATCAGCATTAGCCAGAGTGTTTACTGTATGCCTTCTGACGCTCTCAATACTCCTTGCATTTGCGATCATCGTACCCGTAGTAAATGCCACCGGCGCCTCTGCGTATAATGACAAGGCTCTTATCCTTGTTGACAGTGCGGATACGCCGGATGTTTACCTCTCTTCACAGGCCACTCTCGAAAACCTTCTTGGCCATTTCGACCTGCCCTACGACGTCAAGAGCGTTGACTCATATACCCAGGGGGATGTGGATAATTACCGGGTAACCTTCTATCTCGGTACGAACTGGGACCAGACTCTTCCAGCTGAGTTTCTCGATGACGTTCTCGTGACCGACAGCAGGGTGGTCTGGATCAATTACAATCTTTGGAAGCTGGGTTGGGACCGCAAGACGGAATTCGAAAGCAGGTTTGGCATCCGTTATATCCAGACCCTGACAAATATCAACTACAACAGGGTTACTTTCAACAGCCGCACTTTTTCCCGTCAGCAGGACGACTTTGCTCAGGTAAGCATCATCGACGCCGCTAAGGCAAAAGCCCTTTCGCAGATAACCAACGGTACGAAAAAATATCCTCACACGATCCAGAGCGGTAACTTCTTCTATATTGCCGACGACCCCATGACGCAGCTCGCACCCGACAGCTCCTATCTGGTATTTTGCGAATTACTGCATGATATGACCGGAATACAGCATTCCGCCAGCCATAGGGCATTGGTAAGGATCGAAGATGTGGATCCCACCGAGGACCCGAACAAGATCAGGGCGATAGCCGATTATCTGAGCAGCGAGAATGTCCCCTTCACTCTTGGCGTCACACCCAGGTTCGCCGATCCGCTGGGAGTCCTGGGAACCCCCATGACGAGGGACCTGGTTGATAATCCAGAGCTGGTGAGCGCTCTTGAGTACGCCGTATCCAGGGGAGGCACCATTGTAATGCATGGCTTTACCCACCAGTATGGCGCTGTTGCCAATCCCTACAACGGGCTTACGGGAACGGACTCGGAGTTCTACATTCAGCAACTCGATGGCGCCGGCAACATCGTCGCAATGTCACCGGTTCCCGAGGATTCGACTGCATGGGTACAGGCCAGGATAGACGGGAGCGCCGCTGCACTGGGCGCGGCTGGCTTTAGCAGGCCTCCGATCTGGGAAACACCGCACTATCTTGCATCCGAGCTGGACCGTGAGGTTTTCAGCGACAATTTTGCAACATCCTATGAGCGTTTTGGCGACACCTACTTTCCTTTTGTCATCAACCGGTCCTCATATGGCTCCCTGGTCATCCCGGAGAACCTGGGATACATAGCCCCGGGCGTGGTCAACCCTCAGGCGATAGTGACCCTGGCTGATAAAAATCTGGCGGTCAGGGACGGTTTCGCAAGCTTCTTCTATCATTCAGAAGTGGATATCAGTTACCTGAAAACGACAGTAAGCGGAATAAAGGCAAAAGGCTATACATTTGTGGACGTCGGCACGCTGACGCCGGTCGACCTTGTGGCTCCTGAGATTTTCGATGTCCTGCCGGCGGGAATCATCTTCGGCGATTCGAATGCCATCACCATCAGGTATAACGACCCAACGCCATCCAGCGGCATCGACGCCGCGACTGTCAATGTGACGCTCGACGGATCACCGTTGAACGGATGCACGGTTTCGATGGAACTCATCAGTTGTCCGTACTCAGGACTCGGGGCCGGGGTGCATACCATAGCAGGCTCCGTATCCGACAGGGCTGGTAACACGAGCGCAGTAAACGGTACCTTCGAAATACAGATATGCGGCGTGGAGCCCGACCTGTCGCTATTTGAAACGAACGCCCGTTGGGTGAGTTACACCGACTATATATCAAGGTTGCTGACCGTTGATTACCTGATAAAAAGTGACATAACGGTGAGCGATGTCGTGATAAACGGCACGATAAATACTAATGGGGTCTTACTGGCAACCGGCATGCCTATCTCACTGGGTGAGGTGAGTGGCGGCGTCAACGGTGCGCCGTTCACCCTTAAATATAATGTTCCGCATCAGACAGGAGTCTTCCGCTCGATGATCTTTGTCTCCACCTATGACGCTTGTGGTTCGTCATACCACTATCCTGGACCCTGGCAGGGCGCCTGATCAATATATCTGTGGTTCTCCGAAACGTCTCATCCGGCTCATCCTGAACTTCATCGCTGAGTAGATCAACATCTCATCTGCAGCTCATTCCTCTGGAATATACAGTATTTCAAAGAGCAACAGGATGTTGTTCGCGTGACCTCCAAAGCCCCGATTCACCGGCGCGCCATACACTCATTTGTCATACGGAACGTAAACCGCATATATGTTGACTGATTTCTTATTCTGGCGTACGATAATCGACACCAGAATATGGTTATTCAGGTTTCAATGGTCTGCTTAGAGACGGGGAAACGATCCGGACTGCGGATATGCTTGCGGGCCGGATTTTTATGGATGTCCTCAGTATTAAATCTTTCGGGAGAACAATGTGAGATTAGCGACGATTATATGCCAGGTAAGCACCGGAGAGCCGGTTGTGGAGGTTTCGGCAGCGGAAGGCGGCTTTTCCCTGGTTACTGTTTTAATTGGCATAGGCGTCTTGCTGATGCTCGTCATGCTGGTCGCCGGCCTCGTTTATTTGAGGATGAGGAAAAAGGCCGGTATTCGCGCTCGGGAAGTGCGCGCCAACGCCATCAGCATGGCTCTCTCGGTCGCAGAGCCGGCAGAGCTGGCGGCCCAGGCAGGCTGCACCGTGGAAGAAGCGGCGCAGTTGATGAACTATATCGGGACACACAATCAGGCCGCGGCAAGACTGGCCGCCATCAGCGCCGAAGCACAAAAGCTGAATTTCATCGATGCTACTCAGTTTTTGCGCCTCATGGATTCGATCAACCAGAGGCTGAGCCAGGCAATGAACCTTTTCATGCAAAACAGCATGAAAGAGGCCGGGCAGCAGATGGAGCTGGTTATCACGGATGTTAGCGATCGGGAAAAACGCTTAAAGCAGCTCCAGGAAGAAGACGAGGCGATATCGAAGCAGCTGGAGCAGTTGCCGGCAATTCGTGCCCGGCTGGGTGAGATAACCGCTGAACTTGAGGAGGAGGGGTCAATAGACCTCTCCGAGGAAAAGAGTCGAGTGGCACGCGTGCTCAAGACTCTGGAGAAGTCGGAAGCCTCGGTCAGGGAAGGCAAGCAAGTCCGGCTGCCGGACATCGACGCTTTCAAGAAGATACTGGACGCAAAGAACGAAAAAATCGTTCTTATGGAGAGTACACGTTTCGACCTTCCGGAGATTCGCGAGCGCCTTAACGCTCTGCTGATTGCAATTTTAAAGGCAACACACGACGGGGCTCCCATCGAAAAAGAGCAACTGGCGGCAAATGAAATGCTTGGCCGGATCATCGAAGTCGAGAAACAGCTGGCGCTGGGTCGGCCGGAACCGGCCCGCAACGACCTCGACAAGATAAGCCAGACCATCGAGGAGTTGGCGCCGGCGGTAGAGCTCAAGGCAGCCTTGCCGGAACAATATGACTCGAGCATCGAGGATCGCATCGCTCTGCTGCTCGAAAGCTGGAAAACGGTCACTCCCGATATGCTGGTCGAATTGCCCGAAGACTGCCGTGAGTGGGCCGTTGTCCGTTTCTACAAGATGCGCAAAGACGATCAACCCATACTTTTACGCGGCAAGGCGCTGGTTACACCCCAAGCCACCAGCGAGTCCGCCATCCTTGCGCAGGCCTCGACGGATATAGCCGGCGACGACCCCGGTGAGACGCAAAAGCAAACCGTAACGACCGGAGCCGGTGGACGCATGTGCAGCCGCTGCCAGATCCAGTTGAAAGAAAACCAGCAGTTTTGCGGTATCTGCGGAACAATGGTGGTGTTGTAATTGAGGGTCATCGTCCCCGATCATCTCCTCAAGCGCATGATGGTCCACGCCCAGCAGCACCCAGGTCTTGAGGTGATAGGTTTTCTGCTTGGCAACATCAACCAGGATACCGTGACCGTGAATGAAACGGTCAGTGGAGAATTCGTGGCAAAGCCCACCGAGACGACATTCAGGCAGAAGGCCATGGCCCGCATCTTCCAGGACCTCGTCGATGGTAAATACAAAGACAAGGGCAAGGTCGTCGGCTGGTACCATTCGCACCCGGGCTTTGGCTTGTTCCTTTCTCAGACTGATGTAAATACCACCGTCCAGTTGCAGCAGTTCGATCCCCGGGTCGCGGCCATCGTCGTCGAGCCGACGACCGAGGAGATCGGAGCATTCACCGTCGCCGATGGCGGCGTTGTCGGCGTTCCGATCGCGACAAGCGCACGCCAGCTGGCGGTCCAGGCGGGAGTGTTGCCGCACGGTCACGCGATCAACTCCAGTATGAGCCAACCGGTGCATGTCAGCCCGGGCTCTGAACCGGCAGGCAAGCCACTCAGCCAGATCGCCATGATCGTCACCGTCGCGGCCGCGGCCGCTATCCTCTTCGGTGTCGGAGGTCTGGCCTTTGGAGCTCACAGCGCTTCAAAGCCGGACATCGGCAGCTTCGAGCAGGATGGCCGGACGATAACACCTGAAAACGGAACCGTCGCCCTGGATACCGAAAAACCCGTGTATCTTATCCTTGATAATGCAGAAGCTTATTCACACTGCAACGTTGTCTTCATGTCATCGAATGGAGCAACGCAGACCGCTGTTTACGAAGTCTCACTGGAAAAAATCGGTCCGCTGCAAAAAGAGAATTTCCATTTTGATGAACAATCCGGCAGATATTCATATGAATGGATGCTGCATTGCAGCGGTGGTATCGAATCCACAGGTGGAGAGGAACCCTCACAGAACAGGCAGCAGGAAAATACCGATGCACAGCCGCAAACGCAAAACGAATCACTGCCCGCCGCATCAGAGGCGCCTGAGGCATCAACCCAAAAGTCAGAAGGAAATCCGGACATCAACCCGGCCGGCAGTGAAGCGAATCCCGATGAAAACAATTGAAGGAGTGATCTGAAACATGCTAGTAACAATTGAGGCTCCGATCGGAGCCGACGACGCCCTGGTCGAAGTCGATATCCTCGCCAGCCATACCATCGGTGAGGTAAAGAACCAGGTTTCCACGGCGCTTGGCGTCGATCCAAATACAGTCAGCCTTGTCTATGGAGGCGAGCCGCTTGACGACGGCCTGACCGTGCAGCAGGCGGGCATCATCGATCGCAGCCGTCTGGCGCTCATGCCTTTCAATATGAAGGGCGGCGCGGACGCGGCACGCCTCATGAACGAACGCACAGTTCTGCTGAAGGAATTTCCGACCATCCAGGCGTTCGGCAACCCGCCCACCAAGTATGAAGGGCTCATGCGATGCTCCCGTGGCCGCGTACTGGAACTGGCCCAGCAGGGCGTATTCCCTTTTTCCGAGTACACAAAATGGCATCGCTTCCGCATCGAGGTGCCGTCTGATTATCCGCTCAAGAGCCCGGTCGTCACCTGGCTTACGGAGATCCCGCATCCCAATATCGTGCCGGGAGTAGCCAACGGCGTCTGCGTCGTCGGCCTGGGAAGCAAATGGAAGCCGAATTACAGCCTGGCGATGATTGTCAACGCCCTTTCTTTTCTACTGGTCAATCCAAACGGAGACGACCCTTTCAACGGCAGGGACAACATGGCCTGTGTAAAGGCCGCAGAAGTCTGCAAGGAATATGGTTTCGCATATGGACGCACCTGATCGCGATGTAAGTCGGCTGATGGCGAAAGATGTAACCGAACGGAGCTCCTCTTGAAGGTCAAGGCGCAGATTCCCTCATATAAAAAGCTTACGGTGGATATCCCCGAAGATAGCAGTCCTGCAGTTGTCCGGAAGCTGATCTGTGATGCTTTTGGCGTGGAGCCGGCGCTGACCCGCATGAAAAAAGAGGACGATGTTTACGTTCTCGACTATTACTGGGCAAGGCAACTGCTGCTGTATGGCAATGCGCTCAAACGCATCCGCCAGGGCACGGTCGTGCTGGTGGGGGCCGGAGCCATAGGCAACGAGGCAGGCAAGAACCTGGCGCTCAGCGGGGTTGGCAGGATCGTGATCGTAGACATGGACCTGGTGGAAGTCTCCAACTTAAGCCGCGCCGTACTTTTCGGCCGCAAGGATGTCGGCAAGCCCAAGGCCGAGGTTCTTCGCGACGGCCTTAAAGCGGTGGCGCCGGTCAAGGTCGAAGCGCGCTCATGCCGGGTGGAGGAGCTCGATCCGAAGCTGTGGCTGGAGGCCGACGTCATCGTTTCGGCGGTCGACAACATGGCCGCACGCTTCTCGCTAGCCGAGACCGCGGTGAAGTACCGGCTGCCGCTGGTCGACGGTGGCGTGCGCGAGACCGGCATACGCGTACAGCTGATGCGCTCTGCAAAAGACGCCTGCCTCGCCTGCCTGGTGCCTCGCGCTCATTGGGGCGATACGCTTGAACTCAGGGATCCCTGCGACGTCTTCGTCGAGGACAAGATGCCCAGCAGCATACAGCCCATGGCGGTCGCCGGCGCCATCATCACCGAGGAGACCCTGAAACTGCTCTCCCGCAAGGGAAAGCCGCTTGAGGGCGTGCTCTTCATCGATATGGCTTCCAATAAATACAGTACTTTGAATCTCAAAAAAAGCTCACGCTGCCTCCTCTGCGGACCGGAGGCAGATTTAAAGCCATATCAACTGTATCGCAATGCGAAAGTGAAGGAACTCAAGCAGAAGTTTGACAGCTACACGCCGCTGGCCAGGAAAAACGGCAGGTCTCTCGTGCTCGTGAGCCGTCGCGGTCTTTACAGGCAGATTATAGTAGAGCAAGCCGGGAGCAAGAGTGATGGACGAGACTCTGCTAACAGGGAGACTCCATGAAGTGTCCTAACTGCCACGCCGAGTTACTGCCCGGCAAGCTTTTTTGCCGCCGCTGCGGCAGCTCATCCGTGGATACGGAGATCCGTTCAGCCGGCGTCACGGGCAACGACATAGCCAGACCCATCAAGGTGAATGTTGTCAAAATGCCGGCCGCCGCTGTCACTTCGCCCATGGCGCCAGCAGGCAACCTGCCTTCCATGAGCCAGCAGAACTTCTGCCATTTTCATCGTGACCAGATGGCCGTGAGTTCCTGTTTCCGTTGCGGACGTCCGATATGCGCTGGCTGCGTGCGCAATTACAACGGCGTCTACTTCTGTTGCGATTGCGCCTGGAACATGCCCCCTCCGTCTTTCGTGGATGATTATCCCGCCCTGCGCATGATATCGCCCATGAAAGCGCCGCTAAACGCCTACGCCATCGCCAGCCTGGTGACGAGCCTGCTGGGCATGTGGCTGCTCGCGATTCCATTGGGCCACGTCGCCATCGGTCAGATAAAGCGCTCCAACGGTCAGGAGGGTGGCCGTGGCATGGCGCTCGCCGGCCTGATATTCGGTTACGGCAGCCTGATCCTGATATTCATCCCGATAATGTTATTCGTGTTCAGGGTATCCCTGTTTTAAGCCCTCGACTATTTTGAAATAATGAAAAGCAGATGACGGAAAATATAGACAAACGCATCGCCATGCTCATTGAAAGCTGGGGCTACGTCTCACCCGAGATGCTGGATGACGTCCCCGAAGAAGAGCGGGCAGGTTTTCTGTCCGATTATTACGAGCGGCACAAGGCCGATCAACCCATACTCCTGCAGGGAGAGTGGCTGGTCGGGCCCGGGCAGGGGGGAGCTGACGCCGCGCCACTTCATGAAACAGCGCCCACTCCCACATCCGCAACGCCCGTAAAGGCCAGGGTCATCAAGCATGCGCAGCCGATGGCATCCGCGGGCGGCGATGATCTATCAGGAGCCTCCCTTGCAGGAGCAGATTCCCCGAATGCCTTGTATGCCCCCAATGCCGCAAGCCTGGCGCCGATCGAGTTTGCCAGGGAAGTGGGTGCGGTAGACTCACACGATACTTCACCAGCCGGTCTTTTGGGAACGCAGAACAAGGATGAGACAATCTTTTTTTCGATGATTGCAGTCTTCGTCGTCGTCTTCATCATCGTCGCTACACGAAGCTTCGGATTCGCACTGTTCATCGTCCTTCCGTTGATCGTTGCCGTCGCGTATGCAGGCACCGGCTTTTTTTCGGTCATTTACTGTTCCTCGTGTGGAATGAAACAGGCAAAATACCGCGTACCGGCCGATATCAGCCTGGCTGTGCACGGCGGCGGCATATGCCCCGGTTGCGGAGTCCGTCTCGACCGCGCAGGCGATCAGGTCGGACTGCAATAATACCTCCGGTTTGATTTCTCCTCTATCCAGCCATCATTATCTACTCAGGGTCCCTGACATCCAGGGAGGCATTGCCGTGGTGGCATCGAATTTAGAAACCTTGAAAGAAAATCTTGTAGTTGACACAAGGTGATATGTCTATCGGGACAAAAGGGTTTGGCAACTGCGGGACCGATGAAGTCTAACCAGTAAAAAAGGTAGCTCATATGTCCATCGACAACCGCATAAAACTTCTCCTCGACAGCTGGGGTTATGTGTCGCCCGATATGCTTACGGAGCTGCCGGAAAATGAGCGTGCCTCCGCACTGCAGGCTTATTTCGAACAACACCGCGCCGAGCAGCCGTTCATTATGCGGGGAGAAACACTGGTTGCTCCGGGTTCAGGCAAATCGCAACCCCCGGCCACGGTCGCCAGGCAGTCAGCGCAGACCGAAACTGTCGCAGGTAAAGAGGAACCCGTGAAGGCCGAAACCACCGGCGAAAAGCAACCACCGCAAGCCGCGCCGCCAGGAAACACACAGGTACCACCGCCCATCACCCACGCCTCAAACATCCCCGCCTATTATCCTGCTCAGCAGCCTCAGGCGGTCAAACCACCCGCCCGGTTCAATTCCTTAAGCGGACTTGCCCTTGCAGTCGAGCTGCTGTTCTGGACCGGTATACCGGTAAATATTCTATTGCTGGCGCTGGTTCTGGGCACCTCATTAAACAAAAGCTATCACGATGCCAACACGCTGATCACCATCTACAATCTGCTGTTCGGCATCTGGGGAATCGCGACCCAGGTACTTTTGGTCATCTGGGTCTACCGCGCCGCCGTCAACCTGCGGGCCATGAATGTGCAGGGACTCAAATATTCACCGGGAATGGCGGTGGTCTGGTTCTTTATCCCCTTCGCCAATTTCATCATGCCGGTTTTTGTTTTGAGAGAACTCTGGCGTGGCAGCAATCCGCGTACTTCTGAAACCGGTGATACCAGGCAGACACGGGTACCGTTTTATGTGGGCGTATGGTTTCTGATTTACGTGATAGCTGGTTTTCTGGCACTACCCGGAAACCTGATGGTCAGTTTCGGCGCCATGTCAAGTGGTACCATGTTTCTGCCACCGGGGCTAAAACCGCTCTCCGACACGACAAAATATTTCCTGATCGGGGGTACGACGGGCCGCTTGATACTCTACTCGATCGCCCTGATCCTCGGATTTTTCTTCATTCAAACCGTCAGTAAATGGCAGAGGGGGAGAGGCGCGCAACAGGCGTAGCTTCAGATGCTCCCTGGCGGTCTCGCCTCCGGTTTGATTTCGACTTACTACGGCCATTATTATCTTCTTGAGGTTCCCAGCATCCAGGGAGGAGTCACATGAAGAAACATATACTGCTTGCGGTGGTCTTGGTCCTCATACCCTCGATCATCGCCGCTACTTTTTTCATCACCAGCTGTGGAAACGAAGGCAATAACAAAGCCGATACATCGACCCAGCAGACGGGACCGCCTTTTGACCCCGAGATAGAGAAAAAGCTGGAAAAGGTCGTCGATGAAAATATGAAGAGCGGCAACATCCCGGGCGTCATAGTCGGCATCTGGGCTCCCGGCAGAGGAACATGGGTCTCCGCCAGGGGCTTTGCGGACATTTCTACGGGAGTGGAGCTTCAGCCCGTCGACAAGGTCCGCATAGCGAGCAACACCAAGACATTCACCGCCACTGTGATCCTGCAGCTTGCCGACGAGGGAAAGTTGAGCCTCAGCGACAGCCTGTCAAAGTATGTCGCCGGCATCCCCAACGGCGAGAAGATAACGATCCGCCAGCTCCTCAACATGACCGCGGGCATCTATAACTTCACCGCCGATCCGGAATTCGAGGACCGGTTCGAGAAGAACCCCCTCATGAAATTCACCCATAATGACATGATGCAGATCGTTTTAAGGCACAAGCCGGACTTCGATCCGGGTCAGGGATGGAACTATTCGGACACCAACTACGAACTGCTTGGGATGATCGTTGAAAAGGTGACCAACAACCGTCTGGAGCCTGAGATCGATAAGCGCGTAATCAAAAGGCTGGGCCTTGTGCACACCAGTTATCCTGTCACACCTGACATGGTGGGCGATTATTCCCGCGGATATTACCTGCCCGCGGGAGCCACCCAGCTTAAGGATTTTACGCTGGTCGATCCTTCCGTGGCGTGGGCGGGCGGCGCCATGGTGTCGAATCTTTATGACATGCAGGTTTATGGCGGTGCGCTTGCAAGGGGTGAGCTGGTCAGCCAGAAGATGCAGAAGGAGCGTCTTGCCTGGACCCCCATGCCCGGCCAGGAGAAATGGGACGGCAAGTACGGTCTCGGCATAGCTTCGATCGGTGGCTATATCGGCCACACGGGCGCGATTTTCGGCTATAACAGCATTGTTTTTTACCTGCCGGAAAAAGACGCCACTTTTATCGTCTTTACCAATAAGTCCGGGAACGACTCATCCGAAGCAGTCAATATTTTCCTGCAGACGGCAAAGATCGTATTTCCGGAGACGCTGGCCGCGCAACCTGTGCCGAACTGATCGCCTGTTTCTCTTCAGACCGGCCGCTACTCTCGCAAGCAGGGTAGATCCTAGCTGGTCCCTGTAACATCGCGCAGCCTGATCACAAGAGCTGAAATCGCGACAAAAAGTAGGATGTAGACGCCGAATACGATTGACGCCTGCGTACCGGACACTGTCGTGCCGGAGAAACCGCCCGGACCCACCTCTGCAGTTACAGAGCCTCCCAAAGTCGAGATCAGGGAATAACCATTGGTTCTCAAGAGACCCTTGGAAATCTGGTCGAGCAGGTCTATCTGGCGCCCAAATGAAGAGATGATGCCCTCAAGCACCAGCCCGTAGATAATCCCCAGGCCGATTGCCAGCGCCGTGCCTTTAGATAGAACCGCCAGCAGAACCCCGAATGACGCCCATACCGCCAGCAGAAACCAGCCGATACTCAGGGCGCGCACGAGATCCCACAGTGACGGGAGAATGATCGCCTGGTCTTCGCGCAGGGCGATTATCGAACTTGTCAGAAATCCAAGCAGGAATACCAGCAATACAAATGGAACAATGGCGATTGCCAGCGCGGCGATCTTTGCCAGGAAGAATTTCAAACGGCTGTCCCGCTGCACCAGCACGGTTGTGAGCGTTCCCCAGTTGTATTCGCTGCCCATACTCAATACTCCAAGTATCAATATCATGGTTCCGCCAAAAAACGGAAAAGTCGCGGTGATCGTCGATACCAGGTTCTGTGGCAGAAGCACGTATAGCACGATGCCGCGTCCGTGGAAATTCGTGTTGGCGGTATAGGCGTAATAGGGGAGTACATATGAAAAGAGCAGCGCGATCGTCGTCCAGAATCCCAGCAATATCCAGGTCGCGGTGCGCCTGCGTAACAACAGCAGCTCTGCAAGCAGGCTATTCATGAGACCGGACCTCGCCGGTAAGGCTTAAGAAAACGCTTTCAAGGGAGTTCTGTGTGGTCGTCAGTTCACTTACATCGATACCGGCGCCGACCAGCAACCTGTTGATATCCGCCGCCAGCGACGGGTCGGCCTCGATAATAAGTATGTCTGGGTCCTGGATTTCTGTCTGGCTGACGCCATCAAGGGATGCCAGCAGCTCTCGCGCCTTCTCGACGGGTTTTGCACGAAGTTTTAACCGGGTGCCATGCCTGAGTTCGTCCAGTGAGCCTTCTGCGACAATTTTTCCGTCTTTGACCACGCCGATGCGGTCGCAGATCTGTTCCAGCTCTCCCATCAGATGGCTTGAGAGAAGTACGGTGCGATTGCCCTGTCCCAGGTTCCGGATCAGGTGCCGCATCTCGGCCATGCCGGCCGGGTCGAGTCCGTTGGTAGGTTCGTCCAGTATCAGGAGCTCCGGATCTTTCAGGAGCGCCGCGGCCATTCCCAGGCGTTGCTTCATCCCCAGGGAATAAGTCTTGAAGCGGTCATTGCCACGGCCAGACAGTTCGACTTCCTCCAGGACAGGTTCGATGCGTGAATAGGAAACTCCGGCGTGTCGGGCCAGGACGCGCAGGTTATTCCTGCCGGAGAGATACGGGTAGAATGCTGGCGTTTCCACCAGGGCCCCTATGCGCGCCAGGGCATCGGGAGCGCCGGGCTTCTGGCCCAGAACCATGCATGAACCCGAGCTTGGACGCACGAGCCCCAGGAACATACGCAGCGCCGTGGTCTTTCCCGCTCCATTCGGGCCGACAAATCCATATACCTCACCGCGCCGGGCCTGCATATCAAGGCCGTCCACCGCCATGATGTGCGGACGGTACCGCTTTGTCAGGTTCTCGCTTTCAATAACATAATCGCTCGGCAAATCGACTCCTTGTCGGACTCTTCACAACTATCCATAATTATGCACATTCTCACAGCTTAATAACATGTGACTTTTATTTCCCGGCTTCATGGGTTAATATCAGCACCACTAGCCGCAGTGGCTCCGATTTTTCTGAAATTTTGTCCGGAGCCCTGGATGAAGCCCGACAATCCCACGGGCAAACAGGCTATCCGTCGCCTGGAACCTGGCAACAGGTTAAGCGGGACGGTACGATTCAACAAATCTCCCCGGCAAAAGATATTCCCCGGCGTTTTCGTGATGCTTTCCCCAGGCGACGATTCGATGCAACAAAGTTGCTATCAAGGAGCCAGCCAATTGATGTGTTCCAGGATAAGATCCGCAGTCATCCTGCTATTTGTCTTAACCATATTCACCATAGCTCCAGCCACGGCGCTGTCTCAGACAACAAATAACAATTCTGGTATTAAAGTGGGTGTCTATCTGCCCGACCCCGCCGATCTTCAGCAGTTTGAATCAGCAACGGGAAGAAAGACTGACATATTCCTCTGGTACAGTACGATAATCGAGGACTTTGACGCGGTTAATCTGGCCCCGATCTCAGCCGGGGGCCGTACGCTCCAGCTGTCGCTGGAAATACGGGATCCCAATCTGTCGGATCAGGTAAACCAGCCTGCATACCGCCTGAAGAACATAACGCGTGGTGATTATGACAGCCGCATTCGGGCCTGGGCGCGGGCTTTACGCTCATACGCTTACCCGGTGCTACTGAGGCCCATGTGTGAGATGAACGGCAACTGGACAAGCTGGTCCGGTATTGCGAACGGTAATTCACCCGAGGATTACATACCAGCCTGGCGTCACATCCATGATATTTTCGTGGCGGAAGACGCTGTTTCCGTCAAGTGGGTCTGGTCGCCAAATGCAGACACGTCCACACTGGAGGCGCAAAAAACCTTTGATACCTACTATCCTGGAGATGGCTATGTGGATTATGTGGGGCTCAATGGTTACAACTGGGGCACAACGACGAAAATCGCCGGCTATTCCTCTGCGTGGCAATCGCTGTCCCAGGTATTCGGTCCCAGCTATGACGTGGCGGCATCAGGCACCGGCAAGCCGATCATGATTTCTGAGACGGCATCGACCGAGCTGGGGGGGAGCAAGGCAAACTGGATAACAGACGCATTCAGCACCATGCCGGTGCGATTTCCAAGAATTGTGAGCTTTACCTGGTTCAACGTCCTGAAAGAGACGGACTGGCGCATAGAAAGCAGTAGCGCCAGTCTGCAGGCATTCAGGACTGGGCTGGGCGGGCTTGATCCTCCATTGAACGGTTGCACGAGACCGCAGCTGACTATCGGCTCGGACAAGAATTACTGGGCCAACTACTCCGACTACAGGGCGAGGCTGCTTTCCGTGGATATGCGCATCGGCAATACCGGCGCCAACGGCGCCTATAGCCTGAGATTGATCGACAGCACCAATACAAACGGGGTCTCGCTCGCGACTGTGCTGCCCGTTCTGGTTGGAGACATTGCTGCGAGATCCGCTTCCACGGTACACCTTAGATTCCTGGTTTCGTCCGGCGTTATGTCATTTGTTACCATCACAAATGGCTCTGTACTGGATCGATGCGGCAACAGCTACACATACCCGGAGCGGACGAGTATTATTTATTGAGTTCGCAGGTGCTCCGGCGTTTTCACGGAATTTTCACCTCTCCCATGGACTTCTGCAGTTCGATTCTTTCTTGATACTTTCGATATGGTCAGTTATTCTACAGCGTAGAATTAATTCAAAAACGTAGATTAACACACGATTTGCATACCTCACGATCATTAAGGCAGTGGATCAAAAGATATGGAATCGAAAAAACAAAAAAAGTCCACCAGGCGGCAGGTGCGAGAGTCAGGAAGCGCCCGTCCATCGCTTACCCGTGAGGGAATAGTACAGGCGGCGCTGAAAATCATGGACAGGGATGGCTACACAGCGCTCTCCATGAGGCGTCTCGGCACGGAGCTAAAAGTAGATCCGATGGCCGTCTATTATCATTTTCCAAATAAGTCGGCATTGCTCGACGGCGTCGTGGAGCTGGTCATGAGCGGTATCGACTTAGGCCGCGACGATCCTTCGCAAACAGCACTTGAGCGTTTGTGCAGGGCGGCGCACATCTACCGTGAGGCATTGCTGGCCCATCCTCAGGCTGTCCAGATTTCAGCCGTGCGTCAACTTAACACGCCGGCCTCGTTACGCCCCGTCGAGTTCCTGCTGGAAATCCTGCTTGGGGCAGGACTTTCTCACACCGATTCCGTAACCTTTGTTAACATCTTCGGGCGCTTCGTGCGTGGCGTGGTCCTGCTCGAGATCAGGGAGATG
>JBAZWE010000029.1:0-19848 GCA_041660545.1 Thermoleophilia bacterium | reverse complement strand
TCACCGACCCGGCGCTGGACGCTGGCCGGCACGAGTTCCGCATCCGCACGCTGCTCGGCCGCAACCTGCCGCCGGAAGCCCTGCCGCTCAAGCGGCGCGGCGACCGCCTGGTGGTGGGTAAGACGGCGGTCAGGCCGGCAACCTCCACCCTGGGAGCCAATCAGTCGGAGCCCGGTTTCATCCCGCCGGTGCGCGAGATCTATCCGATCCGCATCGGCAGCATGAGCATCGGCGCACTCTCGCCACACATGTGGGAGGGCCTGGCGATGGGCGTCGCCTACCTTAACGAGGTCGAGAACATGCCGGTGGTAATGTGCACCGGTGAGGGCGGCATGCCGCCGCGTCTGCTGAAAAGCCGCTTCGCCAAATATTTCATCCTGCAGATCGCCTCCGGCTATTTCGGCTGGGACGAGATCATCCACGCCATCCCCGAGATGACGGAAGACCCTGCCGCAATCGAGATCAAGTACGGTCAGGGCGCCAAGCCCGGCGACGGCGGACTTTTAATGGCCTACAAGGTGCTTAAGCTGATCGCCCAGATCCGCGGCGTGCCCGAGTTCGTCGACCTGGCCTCACCGCCGACGCATCAGACCAAGTATTCCATCGAGGAAGCCGTGGCCAAGATGATCCAGTCGATGTCGATGGCCTGGGGCTTCCGCGTACCCGTTTATCCCAAGATCTCCGGGACCAAGACGGCGATGGCGGTTTTGAATAATCTGGCCCGCAACCCGTACGCCGGCGCCCTCTGCATCGACGGCGAGGACGGCGGCACCGGCGCGGCCTACAACGTTTCCATGGACAAGATGGGGCACCCGATCGCCTCCAACATACGCGACTGTTATTTAGACCTGGTGGCGCAAGGCAAGCAGAACGAGCTGCCGCTGATCGCTGCCGGCGGCATGGGCAAGACCGGCAACCTGGCGGCCAACGCCGCCGCCATGATCATGCTGGGCGCCTCGGCAGTGGACATGGGCAAGCACATCATGCAGGCTGCCGCCTGGTGCTTCGGCGACGAGTACAACCGCTGCAACCTCTGCAATACCGGCCGCTGCCCGCGCGGCATAACGACGCAGGACCCCAGGCTCTACCGACGGCTCGACCCCGACGTGGTCGCCCAGCGTGTGGTCGACGTCTTCAAGAGCGCCGACGTGGAACTGAGAAAAATATTCGCGCCGCTGGGCCGCAGCACCGAGCTGCCCATCGGCATGTCCGACGCCCTGGGCGTAGCGGACGAAGCAATCGCCGAGCGTCTGAAAATCTCATACGTCTGCTAAAAAAGAGATCCTTCGCTTCGCTCAGGATGACATTAGTTTGTCATTCTGAGGAGCGAAGCAAGTTTGTCATTCTGAGGAGCGAAGCAAGTTTGTCATTCTGAGGAGCGAAGCGACGAAGAATCTGGGGTTTCGGGAGCATGAGGGATTATTACGTATACATAATGACCAACAGGTCACGAACGCTGTATACGGGAGTTACGAATAACCTTGAGCGTCGTGTTTTTGAACACAAGAACCATCTGGCGAAAGGGTTTACAAAGAAATACAAGATAACAAAGCTTGTATATTACGAAACAACGACAGACATAAGATCAGCCATAACAAGAGAGAAGCAGATCAAGGGTTGGCTAAGAGCAAAGAAAATCGCTTTGATAGAAGAAGTAAATAAAGAGTGGAGAGATTTATCAGAAGATTGGTGGCAGCAAAGTCGACCTGAGGCGAATGATTGTGATTCTAAAGGGAAGATTTGTCATTCTGAGGAGAAGATCTGTCATTCTGAGGAGCGAAGCGACGAAGAATCTCTGTTTTAGCCCGAGATCCTTCGCTTCGCTCAGGATGACAGTCAAGGGCTCAGGATGACAGTCAAGGGCTTAGGAAGACGTATAGGCTGTCATTCTGAGGAGCGTAGCGACGAAGAATCTCGCTCAGGATTATTAACAAAAAAATTATGATCATAAACGGCAACATAAAAGGCGAGCGGGTCTCATCCAGGAAACTGGAAGAGGAGATTCAGCACGCCATAAAGAAGGGTGAGCGCGCCTTTACCGTGCACGCTAACGGCCAGCATGGCATCGGTGGCCGCATCTGGCCGCAGGACAGGAAGGTCCGCCTCACCGTGGACGGCCCCGTAGGCCAGCGCCTCGGCAGCATGGGCATGATGGGCACCGAGATCACCGTCAAGGGCAGCTGTTCCGATGACGCAGGCTGGATCAACTGCGGCGCCAGAATCACCGTGCTCGGCGACGTCACCAACGGCGCCCACAACGCCGGCGCCCAGGGCGTACTCTATGTACAGGGCGGCGGCGGCGCCCGCTGCGACACCATGACCAAGTTCAATCCGCGCTTCGAGCCGCTGCAGTCGTGGTATTTCCGCGACGTGGGCGACTCCTTCGCCGAATTCAAGGCCGGCGGCATCGCCGTGGTCTGCGGCGTCGAGCCGCGTAACCCCGACAACATCCTCGGCTACCGGCCCTGCGTGGGCATGGTCGGCGGCACGATCTATTTCCGTGGCCCCATCCAGGGCTTCAGCGAGAACGACGTCAAGCAGGTCGAGCTCTCCGACGCCGACTGGGAATGGTTGACCAAAAATATTAAGCCGTATCTAAAGGCCGTCGATCGCACCAAGCACCTGAAAGAGCTGACCCGCGACCGCGCTGACTGGCAGAAGTTGATCGCCTATACGCCGGCGGAGAAAGCCGCTCGCAAGGGCGCGCGCATATCGACGACCGAATTCCGCCAGACCGTCTGGGAGCCCGGCGTCGGCAAGGGTGGCATCTTCGGGGAATACCTGGACCATCCCCAGACCATCCTGCCGTACGTCACCGAAGGTGAGGACCGGCGCTTCAAGCCCATGTGGTACAACGAAAAATATCTGCCGCCGTGCGCATACGCCTGCCCGTCGCGCATCCCGTCGCACAAGCGTGCATCGCTCATCCGGCAGGGACGCCTGGAAGAAGCGCTGGCTCTGGTGCTCGAATACAGCCCCTTCCCGGCGAGCGTCTGCGGCCAGGTCTGTCCCAATCTCTGCATGGACGCCTGCAGCCGCGGCCTCTTCGTGGACAAACCGCACAACATCAAGCAGATGGGCTCTCTGAGCCTCGAAGTTCCCACACCGAAGAAGGCGCGCTCCACCGGCAAGACGGTGGCGGTCATCGGCGGCGGACCCGGCGGTCTTTCGGCTGCCTGGCAGTTGGCTCTGCGCGGCCACAACGTCGACCTTTACGAGGCAGGCGGTAAGCTGGGCGGCAAGATGGAGATGGCCATCCCCAGGGAGCGGCTCAGCAAGGAAGTGCTGACCAGGGAGCTTTCGCGCTTCGAGGAGATCGGCGTGGACGTACATTTCAATACCAAGGTCAACCGGAAGCTCTTCGGCCAGATATATAAGGACCACGAAGTTGTAATCGTCGCATCCGGCGCCCACGAGGCCCGCATGATCAAGTTCCCGGGCTGGGAAGACGTCATCCCCGGCATCGAGTTTTTGAAGGCGATAAACTTCGGCGAGCCCGAGATCGACATGCAGGGCAAGCGCGTCATCGTCATCGGCGCCGGCAACGTCGGCATGGACATCGCCTGCCAGGCCTACAACGTGGGCGCGCAGTCGGTGGTGGCCGTGGATATCCAGCCGCCGGCCAGCTTCGGCATCGAGCGGGAGACTGCCGAGGCGCGCGGCGCGAAGATAGTCTGGCCGAGGATAACCGAGCGTTACGACGCCAAAAAGAAGAAGATATTTTTCACCGACGGCAGCAGTATGGATGCCGATGCGGTCATCATCTCCATCGGCGAGAGCCCGGTGCTCGACTTCCTGCCCGCCGGGTTCGACATCGAGCGCGGCTATCTGATCGTGGACGAAAACGGCCGGACCTCAGACGCCAAGGTGTTCGCCATCGGCGACGCCACCAGGCCTGGCCTGATAACCAACGCCATCGGCCAGGGCCGCATAACGGCCGATGCGGTCAACGCCCAGATGATGGAATACGACATCGTGCCGGAGCTCAAGCAGGTCATCCCCTACGAGAGAATCAAGAGCGTCTACTACGAGGGTGACCGGAATGTCATCCTGAGGAGCGAAGCGACGAAGGATCTCCAAACTTCACCAGCAATCGAGCAGGAAGCCAATACCTGCATGTCCTGCGGCCTATGCCGCGACTGCGGCATGTGCGAAGCGGTCTGCTACTACGGCGCCATCACCAGAGTGGAGCGCGATGGCGACTGGGAATATGTGGTGGATGATGAGAAGTGCATCGGATGTGGATTCTGCGCGGGTACTTGTCCCAGCGGGGTTTGGGAGATGGTTGAGAACGTGTAGCAGCTACACGATAATTCATCAGAGCACATGGCAAAGAAACATCTGCCCTTTTTCTTGGACTCGAGTGAGTCTCGTTTGATTTTAATATGACATCTTGATTCCCAGCATTTTTCAAAACCGTAATTTTAAGTCATTCACCCCGCAATCTCATTAAAATTCCCTTGCTTTCTTTTTGTTCTTCCATTAATGGCGTTGCTTCCATATTTAGAAATAGAAGAGTGAATAATATCGTATAGAAAGCTGGGATTGGAAATATCGCGACTTCATAAATTATGGCAATAAACGGATGCGATGTGAAAAATTGAAGCCAGTTGAGTATGATTCCGGGTAATGCTAATGGAACAAATAACAATGAGTAAAAAAATACTTTACGCTATCGTCCGCTCACAATTGTCTTACTGTAAGCAAGCGCTTGCCCAAATCTCAAACCCTTTAAAACAACAACCTGTGGTACAAAAAACCAATATATTAAGTAGATGACACCCGGAATGATTAATAAAAACATAAAACCTGTAAGAAAATCTTGGATGAATCGCGTTATTAAAAAGAAAGGCAGCATCCTGAGTGCTGAAATAATTATTGATAAATTACTATTATCGCCTGCGGAAAAAGTATTCCAAGCGATACTGATTAGTATGATATCTCCCAACAATGTCAGGGAGAGTAAGGCAAGATTGGAGGGAAATTGAACATACCAAACTGTGTCTCTTAGCAATCCCGTAACGACGGCCGAGGGCAGGATGATGAGAAGAAGCAGCGAAAATATCCAGACGCGTTTCTCAATAAATAAATGCCATGAATAAGAGAATATCTCTTGTGGGGCCAGCTCTATCTCGAAGATAATATCTTTCGATTGCATCGTGAACAAATAATACCTATTTTGAGTTAGAAGGTAAATATTTAAGTAGAAATAACACGGTGAGGAGGAAGAAAAGTATAGAGACCGATGCTCCTGTGCCGGTACTTGTCCCAGTGGGGTTTGGGAGATGGTTGAGAACGTGTAAAACGCTACCTAGCTTTTTCCTGTTTCTCCAGTCCCTCGATAATCAGCATTCGGGCGAGGGTACTTTTCCCGATATGGCGCCGCCTGGCCGATACCTCGCGCATGAAGGCGGAGCTGCTGTCAGAGCTTCAGTATCCGACGCTGGATGAGGGCTTGGAACTTCTTTAGACGCAGGCAGAGGGGATAGGGTCGCTATAAAGAATATAATTAAAGAAAAAGCCACTATCCTTTAATTATCGCTTGCCTTATTAAAGTTTATTGTAGTAAAATTCACATAATTAAAGAAAAAGCCGCTATCCTTTAATTAGGAAGGACTTCAACCATTTATCCCAAGGGGTTCGATACTATGAAAGCTCACCCCAGAGCGGGCAAACTCATATCTCAAAAAAAAGGGCCGGAGCCATTTTCCGCCTTTATGCCGGAACCGCTACCTCCTCAGCCATCTATTAATCTGGACGCTGACCTTCAGGAGCTGACGGACAAAGCCAACCGCGCAATCGGCAGGCTGGACAGCGTAACATTTCTACTACCCGATCCCGCCTTGTTCCTCTATATGCACATTCGCAAGGAAGCTGTCCTGTCATCTCAAATCGAGGGCACGCAGTCGACCATGTCCGATCTTCTGCTATTCGAGGCAAATGATGCAAGCGATGTTCCGGTCGATGATGTGCAGGAAGTTTCCAACTATATTAAGGCTATGCAACACGGTTTGGACCGTCTGCGCGAAGGTTTCCCCTTAAGCTTGCGATTGATTCGTGAAATCCACGAGGTACTTCTCGATCAAACCAGGGGAAGCGACAAGAGCCCCGGGGAGTTCCGGGTGAGCCAAAACTGGGTCGGAGGGACCCGGCCAGGGAACGCATTGTTTGTTCCACCGCCGCCGGAGGAAGTCATGAATTGCATGGGTGCCCTGGAAAAATTTCTTCATGGCGACCCGGTGCGAATGCCTCTTCTGGTCAAAGCCGGTCTCGTACACGTCCAATTCGAAACTATTCATCCTTTCCTCGATGGCAACGGCCGCATCGGCAGGCTTCTTATCACTTTCTTGCTTTGTGCTGAGGGGGCACTTTCTGAACCCATGCTATACCTGAGCCTCTATCTGAAGCGCAATCGACAGAACTACTATGATCTGTTACAAAAGGTTCGAGAAGAGGGAGCCTGGGAGGAGTGGCTTCGTTTTTACCTGGAAGGGATTATTGAGGTCTCCACACAAGCGACGGAGACCTCGCGTCGCATAGTAAATCTGTTTGAGGAAGATCGGGACAGCATTCAGAATTTAGGAAGAGCCGCTACCTCTGCATTCGCAGTGCATGAGCTACTAAAGCGAAAGGCTGTTTTGTCCATTCCTGCCGCGTCCAGGGAACTCCATCTTGGTCAACCGACAGTGACATCCGCAGTAAGGCATCTGGAAAAATTTGGAATAATCAGCGAAATAACTGGTAAAAAAAGGGGAAGGTTGTTTGTGTACAGCAGATATCTGGATATCCTTAAGGAGGGTTCGGAAAGCTGAGCCAGACAACGATGGAGCGATGTTTGGTAAACCAGAATCAGATGGTCACAAAAGGAGCAAACAATGGCAAAAAATAAAACCCTGCGCGGCCTGGTGTCCAACCTGCAGTACATCGAAAAGACCGGCCGCCAAATGCGCTACATAGACGATCTGGAGAAGGCCACTGTTGTCACCTTCGAGGTGGGCGGGCGCTACGTATCCGCGATGAACAGCGGCTTTCCCGCGCTTAGCGAAGGCGACGATGTTGAAGTGACCGGAGTTGCCGCGCGCGTCGGCATGGAAGTCGGGCAGCTGCACAATCACACGACCGGCGCCGAGTGGCAGTTCAACCCCCGCGGCGCGGCGCGGCGTAGTTTCTTCAAAGGTGGATGAAAAAGATACTCAAGAAAAGCGAGAATTCGACCACAGAGCCGGACCTGACGGCAGGCGACTTCTCGTCCTGGCTTCGTCATGCACGCAGCTCACTGATAGACGAAAACGGAACAGACTTAGATTGTGGGAAGTGCACGGCCTGTTGCAGTTCATCTTTATTCATCCATATCAGACCTGAAGAAACCGCGACCTTTTCCCGTATACATCCAGATATCCCTGTCGCGGCGCCCGGACGTCCCAAAGGCCATGTGCTTTTAGGTTACGACAGGGACGGGATCTGTCCCATGCTGATTGATGGCAAATGCTCGATCTATGAGCAACGTCCTCTAACCTGTCGCAACTATGACTGCCGGATATTCGCAGCCGCCGGCATTACCGCTGGTGATGAAGATAAGGCCCGGATAAATCAACGTATAAGGTGCTGGAAGTTCAATTATCCCACCGGGCGCGACCGTGATGAACATCTGGCGGTACAGGCCGCCGCGAAGTTTATACGCGAACATGCTGAATGCTTCCCTGGTGGAAAAATACCGGGCGACCCGAGCCAGCTGGCCATCATCGCGATCAAGGTCTACGATGTTTTTCTAAAGATTGATGGAGGCTCGGCTAAAACCGGACGCGCATCAGAGGATACCGAAGCGGCTAAGGCAATTGTGGAGGCTTGCAGAAATTTCGATGCGCGAATTCCGGCCTCGATCGTGATGCCGCGAGAGGTTTTGAAGAAATGATCCCAGCGCTCAAAACATGTGCCGAAGCTAAAAAATATTTGTTCGACAGCGTCTGCGCGCGTTCGTGAAAATTCGCGGTCACGCTATCCGTATTAGCGTGTTTTAACCGATATGACTTTGCAGCGCATTCCCGATTGATGGTTCTCATTATCGTTCCGGACCTAGCCTGGAAAACTTCTTAGAAAATCCCGCAGTCGCACAACCGGAATACCCTCGTAATTCTTCAACCTGAGCAAATGCCCGTCGCCGGTTACGATCAGGTCGGCGCCGGACTCAACTGCACATTCAAGGATGTGATTATCCGGCTCATCGGAGAGGATTTTCAGCCGCCGGAGCGGTTTGATCACAGTCGCGACTCTGCCAATACTGCGCACGGCCATCAGCGTGTTCTCCGAATCCCAGTCGAATTTGGTCCGCAGCGTTGAGGCCACTTCCGTGATTATCGCCGGAGAAGAAATAAGCTCAACTGAATCCCTGATCGCCAGCCGGTAGGCTTTGTCACCGTGGCCGCCGGGAAGCAGGAACGCGGAAATGAAGATATTGGTGTCGAAGACCGCTCGCAATTGAACGTGACTTCAGCGGTCTTCGAAGACGATTCGCTCGACGTCCTTTTCCGTGAGGACGCCTGCGTCCCTGGCTACGCCTGCTCCATAACGCTGGAGACTGTCGAGCTCCCGCTCTTCCTGACGCTGCAGGTAGACAGAGAGCATCTCCCGCATCAGCGCACTGCGGGTTTTCTTCTCCTTGCGGGCAATCCTGTCAAAAGCCGCCGCCGCTTCCGGCGGTAGTGAAACGCTTATGGCTATGCGGTTTCTTGGCATCTTCCGCTCCTCGAGTTAACAATTTATTATGGTATGACCCGGTAATACCATAGCAGATGCACATCTTTGATGAAAGGACGATTTCGAAGTCATCGTACCCGTCACCCGATTGACAAGCAGTTATCAGCGGCGGAAAATATCCGCATAAAATAAACTGCCAACTCAGGCAGAGCCGGAAAAGGAGACGTTGGATTTTGAAGATCGATCGCAAGGCGCGCATCCGCGCTTACAAGGAAACGCCTCGGCCCGCAGGCATCTTCTGTGTGCACAACACCGCGACCGGGAAATATCTGGTCGGATCGTCCACCGACCTCCCTGCAATGCTGAATCGCCAGCGATTCCAGCTGGAAAACGGATCGCATCCGGATAAGGAGCTTCAGGGGGATTGGAATGAGCTAGGCCCGGCTTCTTTCGAGTTTAGAGCTCTCGACCAGCTGGAGCCGCGGGACGAACCTGCTTACGATCCGGCCGATGACCTCCGTGTCCTGAAGGGGATGTGGATCGAGAAGCTCAAAGCATCTGGAGATCATCTTTACCGGCAATCCGGGCGAGGCGTTTAACCGGTTCATCCGGCGCACGCCCCATAGCCTTACGTAGACCGAAGCTGTAAAAGTGCATCGTGTTTCACTCAAAGGAGGCAATCTTGCGTAGTCGAACTCGATTAGCCCTGGTTCTGTTCCTTGCGAGTCTTTTTCTCGTTCCGGCTATTTCTTCGTGCGACTGGTACGGGAGCAACGAGCGCACCTACTCGTTTTCTCAGAAGGAGTACGCGACCAGCGTCGGAGTGGGAGTCCAGCTGCGCGTGATTGAATTCCTGGATGAAGGGCTTGGCAAGTCCCAGGATTTCACCCCGGGAGCCGGCGGCTGGACAATCGATCCGGACCAGGGCGCATCGGTCAGCGCCAACGGGCTTTTCACTGCGACCAAACCTGGTAGCTATAGCGTCAAAGCAGCGGTTCCCTCGAAGGATGAATGCAGCACGACCGTGGTAATTACCGGCGCGGCGGCGGAGATCTTCAACAACGGCAACGGTCGCGCCATTGACGGTGGCGGCACACCACCCTCCTTCGAAGTCGCGGGGCAGACACGGGTGACCGAGGTAACCACTTATCACGACACCGCTTCCACGCCTGGCCTTCAGGCGGGAACCATCACACTACGGGGCGAGGATGGCAAGATATACGGTCCATTCCAGTCCACCGGTAGTAACGGTCAGGGAGGCGACGCCAATGCCTACTGGATAATCAAGCCGGACGACGTGATCCTGCCTCCGGGCCGCTACACCATCATCGATTCAGATCCGCGGAGCTTCGCGCAGAACGCGCAATCCGGCGGCGTCGGCATGGCGTGGATCTCCGGATCGCCCGCGAATTAGGACGTAGCGCCAAGAGCGCGATTTCAAGCTGAATGCGCAAAGGATCCAGACCGGCCACGATGACGGCGTCAAGCGCCGCCCTACCGGTTTTCCTGCCGCGTCAATAACCGAGAATCGAATTCAAACGGCTTGATACGCTTCTTTACCTTCCGGAATTCCTGATGTTGCGGATTTATCAGGACATTGTTCTCGTCCGGAACCACCACGGAAGGTACGAGCAACAGCAGACTCCTGCCGGCGCGTGCCCAGCGGGCGCCGATCTCCTGTGTGCCGGCCCCGGGAGGGCTCGACTTCCAGTCATCGGGCAAAACGGATTTTCTCACCCTGGTGACGGAAACGTCATCAGGCAGATCGAAGCGGCAGATACTCAAATCGCGCGGCGCCAGTACGATGGGCACGTGAACCAGGAACTCAAGCGCGGCCAGTGACGGGCTCGAGGCCGCGTAAATAACCGGTACGCCTTTTTCGTTCCAGCGGCCTCCGTAGAGTCGCGCACCCTCACCACTTACGTCACGGATATTTACTGACCTGGCGATGCGATAAAGCTTCACTTAAGCGGGAATGCCATGGGCTATGCGTCCCAGCTCGTCGAGCACCATCTCCGCCCCGAACCGGGACGAGAGTAGATCGATCGGCTTCCTCTCACCAAGCGGCGCGCTGGGAAGCGACAGCCAGACGAGAAAATTCTCACGCTCGCCAAAAACCTCGGCGCCCGTTGCCACGACCTCCGCCAGCTGCAGCACCTGTTCGCTGACCGCGGGGCTCAGGCGTTTTTTCGCGCTGTACCTTTGCAGGGTGCGGGAAGTAACAGGGAGCAGTCTGGCCACTCCAGCGAGGGAAAGCGAGAGGTAGCTTGCCAGGTGGCTGGCCGCATCCCGGGTGATTCCGGCGCCACCCAGTTCGACAAAATCCATCCGGGTCCGGAGGTTACGTCCCAGAACTTTTCTGCCGCCGAGTATGTCCGCGACCTGGCTGTATTGCATTATTACTCCTGAATAATTCGTATGGATAATTGTCTATATATTAACGACAAATGTCTCGTATTTCAATAGGCGATCTGTTTTTTTTAAGCCCATGTTTGCCAAATAAAAAAGAAAGGTATATATATTTTAGTTGAGACCCGGATCCATCCGTGAACGTATAGGCGCTCGACTCGTGCAGAGGAATTGGCAACCTCGTTTTTATGGGATTTTATCCATGGCAGGAGGCGATTCATCTTGGATCAGATCATGCAAAAGATTGCGGAATCCGCCGGCATAACCCTGAACGGGCCGAATCCCTGGGATATCCAGGTCAATGACGAGCGATGGTATGCGCGGGTATACCGCGACAAAAGTCTGGGTCTGGGCGAATCCTACATGGATGGCTGGTGGGACTGCGAGCAGATCGACGAAATGATCTCCAGGGTCCTGCGAAGCGGAGTCATCTCGGAACTCAGTGTGAATCTGCAGGATGCGCTCAGGGTCATTCCGGCGGCACTCTTCAACCTCCAGTCCGTGACGCGCTCCCGCATGATAGCGGAACGTCACTACGACCTCGGCAACGACCTGTTTCAGACCTTCCTGGATCCTTATAGCCAGTACAGCTGTGCGTTCTTTGAAGGAACGGAGGACCTGGCTCAGGCTCAGGAGAACAAGCTGGCTCTGATCGCCGAGAAACTGAACCTCGCCGAATCGGACCAGGTGCTGGATATCGGCTGTGGCTGGGGTGGGTTCGCCCGCTACGCCGCCGAGCGATACGGATGTTCGGTGACCGCCGTGAATATCTCCCAGGAGCAGCTTCACTTCGCCCGTGAGTTCTGCGCCGGATTACCGGTCAGTTTTTTAGACTGCGACTACCGCTCCATTGACGGCCACTTCGACAAGATCGTCTCAGTCGGCATGTTCGAGCATGTCGGATACAAGAACTATCGCACTTATATGGAAGTCGTCCATCGGTGCCTGGAGGAAGATGGAATATTCCTGTTGCACACAATCGGTAACAACAAGACCATAAAAGGGGATACCAATCCCTGGATTACAAAATATATATTTCCCAACGGCTTCCTGCCCAGTATCACTCAGATAGCCAAGGCGGCGGAGGGGCTTTTCGTAATCGAGGACCTGCACAACCTTGGACCTCACTACGATAAAACCCTAATGGCGTGGAACGATAATTTCCAGGAAGCCTGGCCCGAGCTGGATGAAAGATACGACTCGCGTTTCAAACGCATGTGGGAATACTACCTGCTATCCTCCGCGGGGGCTTTCAGAGCCAGGAATATCCAGCTATGGCAGGTAGCGATGACGCAGGCGGAAACCGGGACACCACAACCATACTGCCGGGTCAATAATATTAGCGATGCACGGGAACAAAACGGAATGAAAACATCCGGGATGCAGATTTACTGAGGCTCCACTTTCCATTTCCCGCCTTCCTTTATCAGTTGCATCGTCATATCAGTTGTGACTGCCTGACTTGAAGCCTTGATCGTTATCTGGAAAGTCACGGAAGCGTTGTCGCCATCAACTGTCTCTTCGAGGGTTTTGTAATCGGTGAAATCGATGTTGAATAACCCTACGAACTGATTGCACGAATCCACTGCCTGGTCACGATTTTCGGGAACCGCGGCAGCAGGGACGTACTCATAGACTTTCTCGCAGTCTTTTTCCGAGATGGCATTGATATAGGCTTCCATGGTGCCGCCTGGCGTGCTTGTGTCCGGTCCGCGGAGAAGGAAGAACCAGACTGAAAAAGCGGCAAGCATGCCCACTACGGTGATGGCCGCGAATTTGACAATTGCGCCGCCTCCTGTTGTTCGATCAGGAGTGGGGGATGACTTTGGAAGCAGGCTGTTGGAGGACGATGATGGCTGCGACGATACCGGCAGGGCTTCGCCGCAGCTGCCGCAAACCCAGCTGCCTTCAGGATTGTCTTTACCGCAAGCAGAACAAATCATAGAAGCGCTCCCTGTTTTCTGGTGAAGGTATACTGCATGCGCCACTTATCCCCTACCCGGTTCGATTGATAACCGGGTTTATCCTTGTGATTTTCTCAGGAGCCGGCTGGAGCTGGTGGCCGGGTAGTCTGCGTCGCCCCGGCGGATTTTTGTATTACGTGTTTTTACGGGAGATTTAGGGCATAATCTCACAACTGACTGAGGTGGTATGGAAAAAACCTTACTCGAGATACTGCCGCTGGCCCTGGCCGCAACGATAAGCCCCACCGGGTTGCTTTTCGTAACCATGATCCTGACCGGCAAGGATCACCCAAAAAAGAATTCGGTGTTGTTTCTCTGCGGCTCGGTCATATTCCTGATCGTACTGTCCACAGTCATCTCGTTGACCTACAAGACGACGGTTGCCACGGCGTCTCACCCGAGTACCCTGTCTGGCGTCATCGATATCGTGTTGGGTCTTCTGATCATTATGGTTATTGGCAAGGCGGTGATCTTTGGAAAAAAGGACAAGCCGGCCAAGAAGAAGCGGCACCGGCCATATTTAGTCATGGGATTTCTCTACATGATCATCAACGCCTCGACCCTGATCCCGTACATCGCGGCCTCCAAGATCATTACTCAAAATAACATAGGCCTCGGGAACGCGTTGCTCGTCTTTACCGTTCTTATCCTGATCACCATGTTCATGATCTCGTTTCCGGTCATAATCACGATATTGTTGCCCGGGAAGTCGGAGAGGGTGATGAAACCGGTCAGGTCCTTCATGTCCAGATATGGCAACCAGATAGCACAGGCCTACTTCTTCCTGATTGCGATATATCTGATTGTCCACGGCATCGTGGGGATACGGGCGAATTAGAGTTTTGCCTGCGGTGAACTAAAGCTTCGTCCGCGCCGGGCGGCGAGACGATTATTCCTTCTTGTGCCTTGAGGACCCTTCAAAAAGTTTGCGGTAGATTTCCTTGGATTCCTCGAGGGCTGCCATCAGATCTTTCTTTTCGGTGATGTCCTCGACCATGTGGAAGTAGATTTCCTCGCCATCCGCCGACCATGTCCCTGTTGGATAGACCGCTATCCTCAGCCAACGACTACTTTTCGTGTCAAAATGTTCCCGCTGGACAGCGCATTTATTTTCGACGGCCTCTTCCAGGGGACAACCCGGGTATGTCCCCTTCTCAATCCCATGAACCACCTGCGGACAATATTCGCCTAGGATGTCCTCTGGTTCCAGCTTGAGAGCCTCTCTGGTGGCTCTATTCACAAGGAGTATGCGATGATGCTTGTCGATGAGCATGACATAGAATGGTAGAGCGTCAAGTATTTCCACTATTCCAGGTTCGAGGAAACTTAAGGAAGCCCCTTTGTGAATATTTTTCAGCAAATCTGCTTGATACTTGGAATTTTTATCCCCGGTTGTCACTATCTCCCCGTGATGGCTGGTTCCCACATTTAAATGCTGTTTGCTATTCTAACAAGGCAGTTAGACATAAATCACATGCATGATAAAATACAACAATTTCAATGACAATAATAGCATACAAAATTCAAATAAATACTTTTTTGTATGATGGCCGCCTAATGCCGGCAGGCGTCTTTTTTGCAGCTTTCCCGTTTTTCCAATACCATAACCTATGGGTTTATGAATTTTCGGGCTGTTTTGACGAAATCATCTGTTCAAACAGGCATCGAACTGATATCGGAGGATTAAGATGGCCAGAGCCAGCGCGCGACATATTTTGGTGGATAGTGAAGATAGATGCGAAGAACTGAAGAAGCAGATAGTCGAAGGTGCTGATTTCGCGGAGGTGGCGAAACAGAATTCCACCTGTCCTTCAGGGAAACAGGGGGGCGACCTCGGGGAGTTCAGCCCGGGACAGATGGTAAGGGAGTTCGACGAGGTAGTGTTCAGTGGAGACTTAGGCACCGTCCACGGTCCGGTAAAGACCCAGTTCGGTTATCATTTGATCGAGATAACCAGCCGCACGGATTAATTATCGTTGACATGCGGGAATAAACGCGAAAAAATTCGCGGCTGTTGGGGCGTGCCGGAATACAGTGGCGCACATTTGGAAGTGGATGCCATTATTCCAGCTCTATAACAGGATCAGCACGTATACCCGGTAAGGAAAACCATCATGAATCTGTTGACCAAGATATTGTCGTGCCCAAAAACCCTGATCGATGCCAGGTCGTTCGATGACGACCGGGAATTCTCATCGATCGGACGGGATCTCGCGGAAAAGACCGGGAGATTATTCAGCAGGTCCCTGGCGATCAGAGTGGTCACGGCGGGCTCGACAAACGCCTGCGAACAGGAACTCGTGGCCCTGGGTAACTCATATTATGATGTCGAGCGTTTTGGCGTCCACTTTGTCGCTTCGCCCCGTCATGCCGACATGCTGATGGTCACGGGCCCCGTGACCCGCAACATGCGGGAGGCGCTTGTCAGGACATACGAGGCCATGCCGTCGCCGAAAATCGTAGTGGCGCTTGGCGACGACGCTATCGACGGCGGTCTGTTCAAAGGTTCCTATGCGGTGCTGGACGGTGTCCATAATGTCATTCCTGTTGATTATCAGATCCCCGGAGATCCGCCGTCGCCCCGGCGGATAATCGGTTCATTGCTGGCGATTCTCAGCGACCTCGATAGCAAGAACAAGAAAAAACCCTGATTTCCATTGGACTTTCTTTCCTCAGCCGGCGTTTTTGACGCAATGCTTGCCGTGTTCGCGGCGGGAGCTTTTGGAGCCCTGCTGTTTAGGCATCACGATACGGCCGCCAACCTGTGGAGCAATAGCCTGGCGATCGTCGGCTCGGCAACCGGACTGATATTCTCGGGCGTCGCCTTGTTTAATGGGACGGTTACGGCATTCGGCGCCGATTCAACGCTGCCCCTGCTGTCCTTTTCCATCCGGATCGATCAGCTATCGGCATTCTTCATGCTGGTCATTTCCCTGGTGGCGATCTTCTGTTCGGTCTATGCCCTGGACTATGTACGTCACTACTACGGCAAATACAGCATTGGCGTGCTCGGTTTCTTCTATAACGTTTTCATCGTCAGCATGATCCTCGTGGTGACGGCGCACAATGCCCTGTTTTTTCTTATCGCCTGGGAAGTCATGGCGCTGGCCTCCTATTTCCTTGTGATCTATGAACGTCGCGAGTCAACCAGCATCAGGGCGGGCTCACTTTATTTTATTATGACCCACGCCGGGACGGCGTTTATCATAATCGCGTTCCTGCTGATGTACCGGACGACGGGTTCCTTTGACTTCGGGGAGATCAGGGACGGCATCGCGGCGGCGTCACCGCTTGTGAAGAACGCAATCTTTATCTCGGCGCTCATCGGTTTCGGGGTCAAGGCCGGCGTCATCCCGCTCCATATCTGGCTGCCGAGCGCTCACCCGGCGGCGCCGTCACACGTTTCGGCGCTCATGTCAGGGGTCATGATCAAGACCGGCATCTACATGATGGTCAGGATATATCTCGACATCCTGCCCGGCACCTACTTATGGTGGGGCCTGGCGCTGCTGATCATCGGTGCGATCTCGTCGCTGCTGGGAGTTCTTTATGCCCTCTCCGAACATGATCTGAAAAGGCTGCTGGCCTATCACAGCATCGAGAACATCGGCATCATCCTGCTCGGACTGGGGAGCGCGCTGGTTTTTTCGTCGTACTCAGTGACCACTCTTGCCGCTCTCGGTCTGGCCGCGGCGCTTTTCCACACCATGAACCACGCGACGTTCAAGGCATTGCTGTTTCTGGGTGCTGGGTCGGTCATCGGGGCCACCCATACGCGCAATATCGAGAAGTACGGCGGCCTGATCAAAATGATGCCGCAGACGGCGCTCTTCTTCCTCATCGGGTCGATGGCTATTTCAGCGCTGCCGCCGCTCAACGGATTTTTCAGCGAGTGGTTGACATTTCAGGCTCTGTTCCAGGGCATTGTTGGTTTCGACGTCATTACCAAAATAATATTCATCCTCGCCATCGGTTCACTGGCTTTCACGGGTGGTCTGGCCGCCGCCTGCTTCGTCAAGGCTTTCGGTATAACTTTCCTGGCCCGGCCGCGTAGCGATCAGGCGGCGCAGGCAAGCGAAACAAATGTGCTGCCAAGGCTGGCGATGGCAGGGCTGGCATTGCTCATCATCGGCCTGGGCCTCTTCTCCGGTATGGTGCTTGGGACGCTTACAAAAGTAACCGCGAGCATGACGAATCTTCATGGCGTACAAGCCGCCGACGTGGCGCAATTTGAGTCTGTCAGCATACAGAACGGATTCGGAGAAACATCCATGCCGGCGCTCTTTATCGGTATCATTGCCGCGTCTGTCGCCGTGACGGTAGTGGTCGCGGTGCTGACCCGGAAAAGAAGGACCGAGACCGGCCCAACCTGGGATTGCGGCTCCGATCTCACTCCCCGCATGGAGATCACCGCTACCGGTTTTTCACGGTCGCTGATCACGATTTCACGGGGCGTGCTCAGGCCGAGCAGTGAAACCGAGATCGAGTATCACGACGCCAACAGGTACTTCCCCAAAATCGGGACCGTCACCATGGGGCTGCATGACATCTACCAGACCTATATTTATAAACCGTTGCGTGACTTAACGACGTTGTTGGCCGCGCAGTTCACGAAAGTGCAGAGTGGAAACATCAACGTCTACATCCTGTACATCTTTTTGACGCTGATCGGCCTGTTGTTCTTCATGGATCTGCAGTCATGAATATGACGGCGATCCCATACTGGCTGCTGCAGGTGTTGCTGATACCGGCGCTATCGCCGTTCTTTATCGGTGTCACCCGCACGATCAAGGCCAGGTTTCAAAATCGACACGGCGCATCCGTCTTCCAGCCATACCGGGACTTCTGGAAACTCTTCCATAAGGATGAGATTATCAGCGAGGACGCCTCCTGGATCTTTCGCGTGGCTCCCTACCTGATTTTTGCAGTGACGCTCGTGATCGGCGCCAGCATTCCGCTCGTTTCGACGGCGCTGTCGAACACGTTGACCGGCGATCTTCTCGTGGTTGTCTACCTGATCGCGCTTGGTACTTTCTTCCTCGCCCTGGCCGGCATCGACACCGGCGGCGCTTTTGGAGGTTTCGGCTCCAGCCGCGAGATGATGGTGGCGGCGCTTACCGAGGGCGGCCTGGTCCTGTCTCTGCTGACGCTGGCGCTGATCAGCAGGAGCGCCAATCTAGCCGCCATTTCAGCGAATATCGATTCCCTTTCATTTACCAGCTTTACGCCGATCATCCTGGCGTTCATCAGTTTTTCAATCGCCCTGCTGGCCGAGACCTGCCGTTATCCCTTTGATAACCCTGCCACCCATCTCGAGCTGACCATGATCCATGAGGCGATGATACTGGAATATTCCGGTAAAAGGCTGGCGCTGATGGAGTGGGCCTCGGCCAACAAGTATCTTATATTCATCGCCCTGGGCGCGAACCTGTTTTTCCCCAGGGGAATCGCCGATTCTCTGGATTTCGTTCCGGTCATGCTGGCGCTGCTTCTGCTCGCCGGCAAATCATTGCTTTTTTGCGCGGCGATAGCCGTGATCGAGTCGAGCATCGCCAAGCTGAGGATATTCAGATTGCCGGATCTGCTGTTCACTTCATTTGTCATCAGCGTTATCGCGATCGGGCTGGTGAACTAAAGGCATGGCTCACTTAAGCCAGCAGACTCTCCTGGTCTTCGCGACCCTCATCTTTGCACCCGCGGTCTTTCTGCACCTTACCAGCAAGAACACATCCGCGGTGCGCCTATACATGGTTCAGTCCTCGGCGATCGCAGCCCTGCTGATCCTTTCGCTGTTCGACAGGTTCTCGCCGCTGATCGCCGTGGCGATCGTCGCCACCGTGGCGGTAAAGATCTTCATCGCTCCATATTTCTTCTACGGTCTGATCAGGCGGCATCAGCTGACTTTTTCCGTGGCGACATATCTGAACACACCGGTCTCCCTGCTTGTGGTAGCCGCGATGCTGGCGTTGACCCAGAGTGAATTTTTTGACGCGCTCGCGGTTCTGTCGACCTCCAGTGAAAAATTGTTGCGCCTGGCTTTCGCGACGATCCTGATTTCACTTTTCCTCAGTATCAACAGAAAAGGCGCGCTATCCCAGATGCTGGGGATTCTGTCACTGGAAAACGGCATTGTGGCCTTTGCCCTCTTTGCCGGGCTTGAACAGAGTCCGGGGCTGCAACTGGGCATAACCTTCAACATCCTGATCTGGGTTATCATCGCCACCGTGTTTGCCTCCATGATCTTTCGCAAGTTCGGATCGCTGGATGTCACGGCCATGAAGAAACTGAAGGGCTGATCCATGGCGTTAATGATCCTGATCATCGCACCGCTGCTCGCGGCCCTCGCCTCGCTTGTCGTCAGAAAGAAGATCCTGACGCTGGAGATCATAGCCATGATCGTGGCGCCGGTTGAGTTCGCCGCCGCCGCGGTGATCGCCACACAAGTGTACCGGCAGGGCAATTCCGAGTACGGCGCCTACCTGGCCGCCGGCTCCCTGGAAACCGTGGTCCTTATCACTGTGGCGCTGGTCGGACTTGCGGCCGCTTTCTACTCGATCGGATACCTGCGGGAAGAAGTGCGAAAGCAGATCATAGGTTTCAGCCGCGTGCGGCAGTATTTCATCCTGTTTCATTTCTTTTTGATGGCGATGTTTTTTGCGGTTATCACGGTCAACCCGATCATGATGTGGATAGCCATCGAGGCCACGACGCTGTCTACCGCTTTCCTGATCAGCTTTTACAACAAAGCATCTTCAATGGAAGCCGCATGGAAATATCTCAT
>JBAZWE010000028.1:20958-21338 GCA_041660545.1 Thermoleophilia bacterium | reverse complement strand
GTGAAGAGGCTTGTGGAAATCGTGATTAGCCTGGCGACCGGTCTCGTCGGGGCGATTCTGTTCTTTGTCGTAGCCCTCAGTCTTCACTGGGGCGGTTTGGGGCAGCAGGCAGGCACGGTCACGATCCCGGCCGCCTCTCCTGAAGTAAGCTCGATTCCTGTATCGACCGGAGGTTTCGCCGGCCCGGAACAGGTCTATGCCAAGTACGCTGATTCTGTCGTGCAGATCGTCTCTACGTTCCAGGGACAGAGTTCAGGTCTTTATCATTCAGGTCAGAGCGAGCAGGGAATCGGCTCTGGCTTCGTGGCTTCTCCTGACGGATATATCCTCACAAACGCCCATGTCGTAACCAGCGATACCACACAACAGGCAGTGAAAGC
>JBAZWE010000028.1:0-20948 GCA_041660545.1 Thermoleophilia bacterium | reverse complement strand
GAGGTCAAGTTCAAGAATGGAAAGACGACCAAGGCCAGCATCGTCGGCTATGATTTAACCAGTAGCGATGTGGCTGTTATCAAGATAGATCCCCAGGGCCTGGACCTGGTCCCGGTCATGCTGGGAGATTCAGACGCGGTCAAGGTCGGCGAATCGGTCTTCGCCATCGGCAGCCCATTCGGGGTTTACGCCAGCACCATGACGGCCGGCATCGTCAGCGCCACCAAGCGAACGGTTGAGTCACCCGAGGCCGGTTTCACCATTCAGGACGCGATCCAGACCGACGCCGCCATCAATCGGGGCAACAGCGGCGGACCCCTTTTCAACTCACGATCCGAGGTCATAGGTCTGAATGAGCAGATAGCATCGACGAGCGGAGGCTCGGAGGGTGTCGGCTTCGCGGTTCCGATCAATACCGCCAAGAAGGTCATGGAGCAGATCATTACCAACGGCGGAGTGGAATACTCATGGATGGGCGTCGTAGGACAAACCGTGGATCAGGCAGCGGCAAAACGTCTGAATCTTACCGTCGACAAGGGCGCACTTATATCCGAGGTCCAGTCGGGAGGCCCATCTGAAAAGGCGGGGCTCAAGTCCGGTGACGTCATCGTGAAAATCGACGACCAGGAAATAGCTTCCATGGAGAATGTGACCAGTCTGCTGGTGACGCACCGTCCCGGCGACAAGGTCATGGTCACCTATGTACGCGGTAGCGATAAGAGTGAAGTGGAAGTCGAGCTTGGCAAGAGGCCGGAGCGGCTGTAAGGAAGTTTGAGTATCGCGCCTGCCCGTGAATCCGGATACAGGATGGTTTTACCAGCAATCATGTAAATGCTCCAGCAGGTTGCTGTTTTAGAGGATGGGACCGGCGCCCGGCGCCGGTCCCTTTTTGATTCATTTTCCCAGGACCGTGGTACTATTATCCCGTTATGTCAGAGGCATGTGCCCTTATCTACAGCGAAAGTTACCAGGACTACAGCTTCAGCCCGTGGCATCCAATGAAGCCCGAGCGGCTGATGCTGAGCGCGGAGCTGATGCGGTCTTATGGCCTGTTTGAGCTCGGCAATATCAGGGTTGTCGAGCCCCGTCTTGCCAGTGACGACGAGCTCGCACTGGTACATGATCCCGGCTATATTGAAAAAGTGAAAGAGCTCAGCGAGCCCGGAGTAAGTGAGATAGGCGCCGGCAAGTGGGGTCTTGGAACTGGCGACAACCCGGTTTTTCCCAGAATGCACGATGCCGCCGGCACCATCGCCGGTGGCGCTCTCGTTGCGGCGGACATGGTCATGAAAGGCGAACTGGATCATGCCTTTCACATCGGCGGCGGCCTGCATCATGCGCAGCGGGCGAGAGCTTCGGGTTTCTGTGTGTACAACGATGTCGCTCTGGCCGCGGCCTGGCTGAGGAAAAAATACCAGGCTCGTGTCCTCTATTTGGATTTCGACGCTCATCACGGCGATGGCGTACAGGGATTCTTCTTTGGCGATCCGGGCGTTATGACTGTTTCCTTTCACGAATCCGGTCATTATCTGTTCCCGGGTACCGGTTTCCCCGATGAGGCCGGCGATGGGGCCGGCCTCGGCTACGCGATCAATCTGCCGCTTGCCCCCCACACCACAGATGACATTTTCCTCAAAGCTTATGACGAACTGGTGCCCCAGCTGGCGCGTGCTTTCAGGCCGGATATCATCATCACCCAGAACGGCTGTGATGCACACTTCAGCGATCCCCTCACACATCTTTCTCTGACGCTGTCAGGCTTTCAGGCACTTGCTGCGCGGCTGCACAGGCTGGTCCATGAAGTAGCCGGCGGGCGCTGGCTGGCCTCCGGCGGCGGCGGATATCAGGCATATACCGTTGTGCCCCGGGCCTGGACCTCGCTCATGGCCGAGATGGGCGGAGCAAGCTTGCCAGAGGAGCTTCCGGCACAATGGCGCACGCTCTGCGCCCGGTTCGCTGACAGTGAGGTGCCGCTATACCTGACGCGTGAGCACCCTCCCGAGATCGAGCCGGCTAGCCTTGAGGCCGCGGCACTGAGTGTCCGCAAGGGTACGGAGGAGATCAAACGCACAATATTCCCACTCGTGGACGCGATTGCCTCAGGCGATTGATTTCGCGAGGATATCCGGGAACCAGGAACCGCCTTTTTGCTATACTAACCGCCTATGGCTAACGCAAAAACCGACATGCTCGAGCTTGCCGTCGATCTCTCGAAGGGGATCCGTGAACTCGTATTGCCCCAGATCGGCAGCGCGGCCGCGCGGACCCATGCCGGCACCGCCGTGGGGGGTGACGTCACCTTCGGCATCGACGAGGTGGCGGAGGACTTTCTTGTCGGTTATCTGAAGGAAAGCGGCGCCAACGTCGCCATGTATTCCGAGGACCGCGGGCTGCTTAATTTCGGCGAGCCTGAATACGTCCTGATCGTCGATCCCGTCGATGGCACCAGGCCGGCAGCCGCCGGGCTGGAGGGGGCGATGGTCTCGGTGGCGGTGGCCGAATACAGCGATAAACCGGCAATGGGCGACGTTATCTTCGGCTGTCTTATGGAAATAAAGAGCGGCACCCTTTTTACCGCCCGGCGAGGCGGAGGCGTTGTGATCACAACGGCTGACGGCGAACCCGTGCCGGTGATACTCTCCGAGAACGAGGATCTGTCGAAACTGTTCTGGACGATAGGCTTCAGGGGCCGTCCGGCTCGCGTGCTTATCGAAGCCATGGGAGACCTGGTTGATATCTCTTCCGTGGATGGAGCGGTCTTTGACCTTGGCAGCGCAACCTATTCGATCACCCGCATTCTCACGGGTCAACTCGATGCCTATATCGATATCGGTCCCCGCATGATAGATGAGGTGCCTGAAGTAAAGAGCCTTTTTGAGGACGTAGGCAAGGGCGCAGTCTTGAACAACTCGCCTCATGATCTCGCGGCTGCCGGCCTTATATGTTCGGAAGCCGGGGCTATTTTCGGAGACGGCTGGGGTAAATCCCTTGGGAACCGGTTACTGCTGGGATCTGACCATTCATTTCAGATGTCATGCGTGGCGGCGGCTAATCCCGGGATGCACGCCCGCATCATCGAGGCCATGGATGCGGGCATCGAGCAGCTGAGGTCCAAGTTTGGAAAAGGAAGCTAACGGGCAGCAACAGCCATACCCTCCTCGGTACGGCGAGGTATATCTCTGGGCATGACAGACACTTTGCATGAAGGACTTCTCTATGAATCGCGCCCCGGCGGGAAAGTCCGCTGCCGGGTGTGTCCGCGGCTGTGCGTTATCGCGGAGGGAAAGCTTGGCATCTGCAGGACAAGAAAGAATATAGGCGGCAAGTGCTATACGCTCACATATGGCAAGACGATTTCCGTCGCCGCCGACCCGATCGAGAAGAAGCCCCTGTTCCACTTTCATCCGGGAACCACGGTGCTGTCACTGGGCGGTCTGGGCTGCAATATGAGGTGCATACACTGCCAGAACTGGCAGATCGCTCACGCGGATGCGCAGGAGGATGGGGACCAGATGCGGACACTGCCGGCACAGAAGTTGCCCAAGATTGCCAGGCAGAACGATTGCGCCGGCGTCGCCTGGACATATAACGAGCCGACAATCTGGCTGGAGTATGCGCTCGAAGGCGCGCTCGCCTGCCATGATAATGATTTATATACTGCTTTTATCACCAATGGGTATATCACCCGCGAAGCCCTGGATATCATCGGGCCTCATCTGGATGCCTACCGGGTTGATATCAAGGGCTGGCGTCCGGAGACATACAAGTTCCTGGCCAGGGTCAACGATGTAACGCCCATCTTTGAGGCGGCGGTCGCGGCAAAGAAACAGCATGGCTGTCATGTGGAGATAGTGACTAATATAATACCGACGGTTAATGACGACGAAGAAACCCTGCGTTCGATCGCGGCCTGGGTGGCGCGGGAACTTTCAGATAAGACTCCCTGGCATGTGACCAGGTTCTTTCCCTACATGGAGTTGTCGCATTTGCCGCCTACTCCGATTGAGACGCTGGAGCGTGCCATGGAGATAGGTCATGAGGAGGGACTGAAGTTTGTTTATATCGGCAATGTCCCCGGGCATGAGGGTGAAAATACCGTATGTCCTCAATGCAGGCGTGTGGTCATCCGCCGCGATGGATACCTGATCCGGGATATGAAGGTCAAGGCAGGGTACTGTGCCTTTTGCGGCGAAGATTTAAACATCGTGCAGTCCGTCGGGTCCGGTGCAAGTTAAGTTGGCCGGCAAAGCAGCAGGCGGTCTGCTTAACAATTATTTGAGCCCGGCCGATAGATTGCCGGCGGTTACGATCATGGGGTTTAGCCGGATGGCTGGGGCGTTGCGGCAAAACGCCCTTACTGACACCCGGCTTGCCCCGTTTCCATTGGGAGGAGGTCCCCTCACTTGCTGCAGGAAGTCCATGTAGGTCATAAATCACTGGCGGATTATCAAAGTGTGGTAGTGCGTCCGCTTATCGAAGAGATACGCGAGCTGGCCGAAGGTCTCAAAGGCGCCCGCGTATTGCATATCAACGCCACCTCTTTTGGAGGCGGCGTTGCCGAGATCCTTTATACTCTCGTCCCGCTGATGCGGGATGTCGGTCTCGACGCCGACTGGCGCGTAATCATGGCGGCCCAGGAATTCTACGAGGGCACCAAGATCACTCATAACGCCCTGCAGGGAAACCCGTTGGGGCTCAATGAATCACAGAAGAAGATCTACGAGGAGAACAACCGTATCGCCAGCGAGTCGCTCGGCCACGGTTTCGACTTCATAGTCGTCCACGATCCCCAGCCGCTGCTGCTCAGGCATTTTTCCGGGGACCTGGGAGCCAAATGGATCTGGCGCTGTCACATCGATACTTCTACGCCCAACCAGGATGTTGGCGATTACCTTCTGCCTTACGTGCAGATGTACGACACGGCTCTGTTCACCATGGAAGATTATATTTTCAAAGGGCTCAAAATTCCCATAAAGGTGATCGCGCCAGCCATCGATCCTCTTTCCACCAAGAACATGGCGCTATCACCCGAAGACGCCGATTACGTCGTCAGTCAGTTCGGAGTGGAAAGTGACAGGCCGCTGCTTCTGCAGATTTCACGGTTCGATCCCTGGAAAGACCCGCTGGGTGTCATCGACGCCTACCGGAAAGTGAAAAAAGAATTCGCCGCGGTCCGTCTGGCGCTGGTCGGCTCCATGGCCACGGACGATCCCGAGGGATGGACGTTCTTTACCGAGACGGTCGAGCATGCCGGCGACGACAGCGACATTCTCATCCTTTCCAATCTGAACAATGTCGGCAATCTGGAAGTCAACGCCTTCCAATCGAGGGCGGACGTGGTTATACAGAAATCGATACGTGAAGGATTCGGGCTTACTATAAGCGAAGGCCTCTGGAAGGCGAAGCCCACCATCGGCGGCAATGTCGGCGGCATTCCCACCCAGATCGAAGATGGTGAATCAGGATTTCTGGTCGATTCGGTGGATCAATGTGCCCAGCGCTGCATGTGGATGCTGGATAATCCCGACAAGGCCAAGGCGATGGGCCGGGCCGGCAAGGAGCACGTGCGGGCGAACTTCCTGACACCTCGCCTGCTCAGGGATTACCTGAAGTTGTTCACCGAACTCAAAGGATAGACAGCTTCTTGGAGCAGAACTTATTTGACAACGAGCTCATCCTGGTCTCGAACCGGGGGCCGATGTCTTACCACCGTGACAAGGACGGTGAGCTGACTACCGTCCGCGGCGGCGGCGGTCTGGTCACGGCTCTGCTAGGTGTGGCCGCCTCATGTGACATCACCTGGATCGCCAGCGCCATGACCAAGGAGGACACCGAGGTCAGCCTGCGCATGGGTGGCCAGGCGGCGATGGTCAGTCACGGCGATCACAAGCTGGGCCTGCGCTTCGTGATATCGGAACCCGCCGCCTACGACATGTTCTACAATGTCATCGCCAATCCGATGATCTGGTTCATCCAGCATTATCTCTGGGATCTTTCCGTCGCGCCTGATATCCGCAGTAACGAGACCGAGGCGTGGGAACAGGGTTATCTGGTCGTAAACCAGCAGTTTGCGGACGCCGTCTGTGACGAGCTGGCGCAGCGAGAAGAGACCAGGCCGGTGGTCATGCTGCACGACTACCATCTATATACCTGTCCCAGCCAGGTAAGGAAAAGATTTCCGGAAGCATTCCTGCACCAGTTCATCCATATCCCCTGGCCGCAGTCGGATTCGTGGAGGGTACTGCCAAAGCCCATTCGCCAGGCGATAGTGCGGGGACTGCTCGCGAATGACATCGTCGCCTTCCATACCAGAAAATATGTACGTAACTTCCTTGTCTGTTGTGAAGAGCTGGTCGGCTGCCCGGTTGATTACGAGCGTTCAACAGTGAGCTTCGAAGGCCGGGAGGTGTGGGTGCGGGCTTATCCCATTTCCATCGACTGCGCCGATTTCGAGCGTCTTGCGGATAGCGAGCCTGTTTGCCTCGAGGAGGAAAAGATCGAGGATATGCGCCGTGAGTATCTGATCATGCGCGTCGACCGCATGGATCTGTCAAAAAACATCGTTCGCGGTTTCAAGGCTTTCGACATCTTTCTCGACGAACATCCGGAGTTTGCGCAGCGGATAACCTTCCTGGCATTGCTGCAGCCTTCGCGCGGGGACGTAAAGGAATATGTGAGCTATCGCGAGCAGATCATGCGGGTGGTCGAGGTGATCAACACCAAGCATGGCACGGCGAACTGGATGCCTATCGATCTGCGCATGCAGGATAATTTCATGCGCTCGGTGGCGGCGTACAAGCAGTTCGATGTGCTGTTGGTGAATGCCATTTACGATGGCATGAACCTGATCGCCAAGGAGGCCGGCCTTATCAACCGCCGTGATGGCGTCATCATCCTCTCGGAGAATACGGGTGCTCATGAGGAGTTGGGCGAGTATTGCCTTTCAGTGAATCCCTTTGATCTTGTCAGCCAGGCGCAGGCTATCTACGAAGCGCTTACCATGGACAAGGATGAGAAAAGGCGCAGGGCGGGTATGATAAAGGAAGCCGTCAAAAGAAACGATATCCGCAAATGGATCGAGTCACAGTTTGTAGATATCAAGGCGAAGATGGGTGCGTAAAGCCAAACCGCTGGACAGGGAGGGCAAAATGAATGACAAGGTGCCGATGAGTGACATGCTTGAACGGGTTTTTCTTCTCGGAGTCGGAGCTGCGTCGATTACCAGGGAAAAGGTCCAGGAGCTCGTCGACGAGCTCGTCAAGAAAGGCCAGCTCTCGAAGGAGGAGGGTGAAGCCCTGCTTGACAAGACAGCCGAGCGGGCCAAAGAGCAGAGCGTCAATTTCAAGGAAATGGCCTCCGACGCCTACCAGGATACTTTAAGGACGATGAACATTGCCAGCCGGGAGCAGATCGAGGAGCTTGAGCATCGCATAGCTGTTATGGAGTCGAAGGTTTACGGCAAGCCGACGCGCTCTGAGGAGCCCCAAACCGGCTTTGTCAGTACGCCGAGCGAGGATGAAAAGCCGTCATAGGGATGCGCGGGCCCTCAGGCCTCTGAAGATATTGATGTCATCCTGAGGCGCGTGGGCTGAAGGAGCTTTAAGGGACGCGCTTATTTAGCGTGTCCCTTTTTGATGACCCGACGGGCCATCGCGGTTTAGTCTCAGCCGGGGTTTTTTTCCGCCTGCGGCACCCACAGCGAAACCGGCGGCCACGTTTCACTCTGCCAGTCGATCCTGTAATGAGTTTCCAGTTGTGTTCCTACTATATCCAGCGTCGGCTGATTTTCAGCGAATACCGCCATCGGCGGCTTCACCTCGGTTAGTTCCTGCCCAAGAGCGTCCATCATGGCAACGGCATCCTCATCGCCGCGTTTGTATTTTTCCTCCCAAAGAAACTGGTCGAAAAAGTTCAGGGTCACGGGGCGGTCTGCCTCCAGCGCATAACAACCGGGAATCAGAACCGGCTGACAGTCTGTACTGCGGTTCTGAGCTTCGGTGACGATGACGGCGACATCGCCGGCGTTGCTTCTGAAGAAGAAGCCGGAGTCGCGTTCGGCCATCAGCGGCACGGCCAGAATCAGCCATAATGCTGCAAGCACGATGCCGGTCACGGAACGTTTGCCGGTTGCGGAACCTGCCCCGTCCGCTGAGCCCCATCCAGCAAGATCGACAATACCCCAGGCCGCAAGCAGGGCTATCGCCGGTTCCGCCATCAGGAACAGGTTGGTGTCATGTCCTTCGGCAGGCAGCGTCGCGAGTATCAGAAGCGCCGACAACAGCCATCCGAACAGAAGGAATTCCTTTTCCGGGATCTTGTGGATTTGTGACCCTTTATTCCGGAAGTGGCGTATGGCGAACCACACGCCGAGGACCGCCGGCACCAGCAGCGGCCAGTCGAACTGCCAGATACGGTGCAGGCCATCAACAAGATTGGTCAGGCTGTAACCCTTGCTCGCCTGGGACCCCAGTATGTTTTCCAGAAAGGCGCCGCTGGTCACCAGCTGCAGGGCGGCATAAGCGGCAATGGTGCCGCCGGCGCTCAAAGCAAGGAAAAGCTTCCTTGATTCGCGCCGGTAGATCAGAACAAAGGCTATTGCCAAAATAAAAAACGGCAGGAACGTCAATTTCGTAAGCATGCCGAGCACGCATAGCAGGGCGGCGACCGCCCTTCGCCAGCGGGGCTTTCCCATCAGAAGCAACAAGGTAGCCACCATCAGCAGTGACGCCAGTGAGTCGTTTAAATAAAGCTTGGAAAAAAAAAGGCCCAGAGGCGCGAACAGCGCAAAGGCCCCTGCGAGGATGGCAATCCTCTTGTCATGTGTCATATATAACGCAAGCTTCCAGACGAGGAAGCCCAGCGCCGCGGTTACCACCAGGCTGAAAATCCTGAAGGGCAGTACTCCGAATCCCAGTTTGGCCAGAGGCGCGCCCACCAGGTACATCAAGGGAGGGTGGGCCGCCAGGAAATCCCTGTAGGGCATGAGGCCGCGCGCGATGGCATCGGAGGAGATGACATAGGCGCTGTCGGCGGCGTCCAGACAGCTGTGGTCAATACCCAGCAATCCCAGGCATAGAAACGCAAGCAGGATAAAAGGGAAGATCAGCTGATATAAGCGGGAGAGGCTGGCATGGCCGCCCATGTCCTCAGGAGCAGGTCGAGGTACGTTCCCTGCCGGCCGAATATGACGAGCACATTGCCGCTGGGACCGGTTTGGGTGAGGGCCGCTTTATTCTTTCAAGTATGCGGTGACGCGTCCTGCGAGGCTCTGTTGCCACATCGGCCTTTTGTGTTCCACCGAGCTCGAACCGCATAAGCTGCAGCCCCCGGGAGGCCCGCACAGGATAAAATCCGCAATCCCGCAGGAACTTGTCTTCAAACAGGCGGCAATCATGCTCCGGCCAGGAGCTCTGGCGGGAGTATGCTTCAACCGAGTCGATCTCGAGCATCTTCATTTCACCAAGGACGGCGAGCACCAGGCTTTTTCTTACAGATTCGAGCGAGCCGCTGTCGACGGCGCTGCAGGTGAGAAGCAGCGAATCCGAACTGACCGGTCCGCATGCAAGCTTTCGTGCCCGGGGAAACAGGTTAGACGGGCCATATTGGATCATGCCAAGCAGCCGGTCATCGCCCAGGGCAAGCTTACCCCAGCCACCAAAACTCTCTTCAGCCGCCTCTATCCAGTTACCCGCGGTTTCGACAGTCGGCCAGCCACCCTCATGACCCTGCCACCAGCCGCAATTTTTGCAATCGTCTGGCAAGTGTGAGGAGCTGTTCCTGTCGAGCTCCTGAAGCTGAAATATCATCTTTTTTAAACCCGTCCTCGAGAATCGGACATTCAGAGCCAATGGCTCGCATGTCACCTAGTACCCATCATGCAGATATTATAACTTATGGCGAGGTTTCAGTGGAGAAATCAGGGTCAGCCCTGAGTTCGATAAGAGTTGCTTCCGGGCGGCTGAAGAGCCGGAAAGGGAGAAGTGTGGTTCCAACTCCGCGGGAAACGTGCATGGTCATGTACGGCAGCGTGTAGAGTCCGTCCGCGTACTGCGCGCCTGACGTGGAGAGCATTATCTTGCCGCCGGGCTTTGGTATGCAAATCTGGCCGCCGTGGGTATGACCGGCCAGAAGCAGCTGAAAATCGCCGTTGGTCACACAGCCGGCGGCATTGGGACTGTGAGAGAGAAGGATCCTCAGCGGCGCGTCATAGTCGATCTGCGCCGTGGTTGATTCGAGATCGGCGTGACCGTACTGAAAATCATCTATGCCGCATACCTGTATCTTCCAGGAGTCTCCATCGACCAGGCGGCATTCGTTCTCCAGCAGCCTGATGCCCGCCTGTGCCAGCAGCCGGCGGTTGATATTGACTGTCTGTTCGAAATCCTCATAAAGGACCTCGGCCCTGCCCCGTCCACCCTTCAGGCCGGTAAAACGTCCGATCAGGTCCTGTAAGACCGTTTTTCTCAAGCCATGATCGTGATTGCCAAGCACCGCGAACTTGCCATGCCGGGCCTCTATTTTCCTCAGTAGCCCGATATGGGGTTGCAGGTCCTTCTTCTTGTCGACCATGTCGCCGGTGAAAACGACTATGTCAGGATCGGCGCGCCTGGAAGCGTCGACGAGTTTGGCCATGGCGCGGGCTCCGGGTCCGGGCGCTCCGGCGTGAAGGTCGCTTAAGTGAAGCAGTCTAAGACCATCAAGGGAAGCGGGAAGGCCGGGGAGCGTCACAGTCAGATGTCTGAGGCGGAGCCATTGTGCCTCGAACAACATATAGGCGATCCCGGTCATACCGGCTGCCGCGAAAAGCAGCAACGTCTTTAAGGCGGACTTGCGCATGGAGCCGGGGTTATGTCGATTGGAACAAGCCATTCGTGTCACTTAGGGCCGTAAATGAGGGACAAAAAGCGAAAGGACAAGTATTAATGCCGGCCGCATTTGCTTTCGGCCCTGGTCGCCGGGTGCTATAGCCCGACTGCGGGGAAATTGGTTAATCTTCCTGCTGACTTTCTATCTCTGCTTTCAACCGGGCCCTGGTTTCCTCGATCTTCGCCTTGAGGTCTTCCTCCGTGTCGATCTCTTCGTTCATCGGTGCTTCTGTTTCCGTACCCGGCTCGTCCATTACATCGAGGCGTCCACCGAACAGCTCCTGCCTGATTTCGCGGCCGGACTTTGGCGCCAACAGGACCCCGGCAACTGTGCCGATACCGACGCCGAACAAAAAGTATTTGCATTTTCTGCATGCCATCTGACTACCTCCTCATTCGTAGAAACGTTTTGACCGGGCTTCCACGAGGTGGCTGTATTTACCGTTCTTTTCTTCATTCTATTGACTTGATCAGGGCGCCGCAAGGAAGATGGAGGGCCCCGGGGTTTGCCTCGGCCCGGCAATGGTAAGACTATTGATGGATCTGTGCGATGATATGCACGGACGAACAGTCGCGATTCGTCTGGAAGGAGTAGTCCAGTAATGGAAGAAAGAAAGATAACCGGTGACATGGTCATCAACGAGGTCATCAGGCTCTACCCCTGGACACTGCCGGTCTTCCACGGTCTCAATGTGGATTCATGCTGTGGCGGCGCCCGGACAGTGGCGGCCATGACGCAGGAGCACGGTCTCGACCTCGATGAGGTTCTGGCCCAGCTTCAAGCCGCCGCTGAAACATCTCAATCGTAAAATGGAATTGAACGGCCCCTCGACAAGGGGCGGAAAGGAGAGCTCATGATCGGAATAATAATAGCTGGCGTGCTGGTTGTCGTCTTCCTTGGCGGCATCATCGTGATCTATAACAGCCTGGTCAGACAGCGCAATAAAGTGGATAACTCCTGGAAGCAGATCGACGTCCAGCTCAAGCGCCGTCACGATCTCATACCAAACCTGGTCGAGGTCGTCAAAGACTACATGTCCTATGAGAAAGAAGTACTGGAGAACGTCACAAAGGCGCGCTCGCAGGCGATGCAGGCCACCGGGCCCGCGGAAGCCGGCAAGGCCGAGAACATGCTAAGCGGCGCGCTGAAGTCGCTCTTTGCGGTTGCGGAGAACTACCCCGACCTCAAGGCCAATCAGAATGTCTCCCAGCTGCAGGAAGAGCTGACTTCCACCGAGAACAAGATCGCCTTCGCGCGACAGCTCTACAATGATGTGGTCATGTATTTCAACAACAAGGTCCAGACTTTTCCGTCGAACATCATCGCCGGCGCCTTCGGATTCAAGGCCCGCGAGTTCTTCGAGGTTCCGGAAGAGGAAAAGGAAGTTGTCAAGGTGGACCTGCGGTAAGCAAGTCGCGGCCGCGTTTACATGTACGAGCAAATATCAAAAAACAAGCACTTCTCCTACATCCTTATCGTTGTGATGACGGCTCTCTTCATCGTGCTCGGCGCCTCTATCGGCTTCGCCGCCAGGATCAGCTGGTTCGGGATTCCAATCGCAATCATCATCGCGGTCGTCCTGGCTTTGACAAGTTATTACAAAGGTGACAAGATAGCGCTGGCCACGAGTCATGCCCGCCAGGTGACTCACGAAGAGGCCCCCCAGCTATTCAACGTGGTCGAGGAGATGGCGATCGCCTCGGGTAACCCCATGCCAGCGGTCTATGTCATCGACGATTCGGCTCCCAATGCTTTCGCCACCGGGCGCAACCCCGAGAATTCCTCCATCGCGGTCACCCAGGGACTGCTGGACAAGATGAACCGTGAAGAGCTACAGGGTGTGATCGCTCACGAGATGTCCCACGTGCGTAATTATGACATCCTGTTTGCGACGCTGGTCGGCGTCATGGTGGGCGCTATTGCTCTCATGGCTGACTTCTTCCTGCGCTGGAGCATATTCGGCGGCAGCCGCCGCAGCAGCAATGACAACAGCAGTATCGTTGGCGTGATAATGATAGTAGTCGCCCTGGTTCTGGCGATACTCGCACCGATCGCCGCCCGCATGGTCCAGCTCGCCATCTCGCGCAAAAGGGAATATCTGGCCGACGCCTCCGCAGTCGAGCTCACACGTAATCCCAACGGCCTGGCAAACGCCCTTGAGAAGATAGCCGGCGATACGGAACAGCTCGAGGTCGCCAACCGGGCCACGGCGCATCTCTATATCGCCCAGCCGATCAAGAAATTCGAAGAGCGCAAGCGCGGCCTCTTTGATACACACCCGCCCATAGGCGAGAGGATAGCGATACTGAGGGCGATGGCATCAGGTGGCGCGGGAGCGGCCGCGGGTTAGGGCATGGAACGAAGGCCGGCAACTTGACTCCGGGTTTATTTCCGGATAATATTTTAAAACCCACTCCGCTTGTTCTTTAAGTCTGCGACTCTCTCTTCTCCAACGGTGCCCCTTGACCCGCGGATATATTCATTCTGAAAAGAAGGCCTGTTCCACATCCCGAGAATCAGTCATGTCTCCAACCGGAGCAATGTACGACCATGAGCTGGTGGGAATGATACTTGGCCAGGAAACAGGCGGTCCCGGACTGGCAGGAATAAGTGAGGATATATTCATGCTGTTCTCCGGCAGGGCCTTGTCACCCGTCAGTGCCGAGGAGATAAGCTCAAAGTGCGGTCTGCCGGAGGAGGAATCATCGCGCCTTGCCGCCTCGATCGAGCTTGCGCGGCGGCTGCTGATGCCGGAGGAGGGGCAGGGGCCGATCCGTTCACCGAGAGACGCCTGCCAGGCGGCAGCGTCGATCCGCTTTGAAGAGAAGGAACATTTTCTCACCCTGTATCTGAATGCCCGAAACGTTATGATTCACAAGGAGACGGTTTCCATCGGCAGCTTAAACGCGAACATCGTACATCCTCGTGAGGTATTTCGCCCCGCCATAGCCAGGGCCGCCGCCGCCCTGATCCTGATCCATAATCACCCATCCGGCGATGTCACACCGAGCCAGGAAGACCTGAACCTTACAGCGCGACTGGTCGATGCAGGGCGCCTTCTCGGCATAGAAGTCCTCGATCACTTAATCGTTTCCAATCGAAATTTTCTCAGTTTTCGCAGCGAATCCTATATATAGGCCAGTATCTGTATTCCGCCGAAAAGAGCAATTATCCAGAAATCATGCGATAAATAGCGAAATCGACCCGAAAAAACACCAAAATCCTATAGAGGTCAAATATGAATTTAAACTTAAGTTTGTGGAAAACCGCGATTTGCATTATTCCTGGGTCGCCATATGCCCCGAAGATCGCTTTATTGGAATCATTAAAATCATTATGCAAATGGCTGACCTCACCAATATGGTCATTAGCAGGGTCTTTTCTCAAAAATAGGGTTCCCGACTCGCTTTGTCATAATTTAGCCACCAGGCATTGTCAACCCTTTTAATGCTTTTAAGGATGCGGAATTCGGGAGTTATCCACATTTTCCACAGTTCTGCATAAGAATGGCGGACACTAATCCGCGTGTTTGTTGACTTTGCTTGAAAACTGCCTGTATACTAGCTAGTCGGTTTAACCGAAAAAGGACAATTCGTTGAAGCGCACATATCAGCCTAATAAGCGGAAAAGAAAGAAAGCCCACGGCTTCCGGATCCGGATGAGCACGAAGGCCGGCCGCCGTGTACTGAAAAGACGCAGGGCAAAGGGCAGGAAGAGGCTATCGGCCTAGGTTCCACGACGGTTTCTGTGGAGAAAAAAACCCGGCTAACGAAGTCGGCCGATTTCCAGCGGGTCTACAGGCACGGCAAGTCAGTCGCCGGCCGGTACGCTGTTCTATACTACTTCGAACGTGCTGGAGAACCGGACGAAGGAGTGTCCAGACTGGGCTTGTCGGTATCGAAGAAAGTCGGCACGGCCACTGTCAGGAACCTGGTGAAGCGGACGCTCAAGGAATGCTTCCGGGCTCGCCAAAAGGATATTGCGTCAAACTATGACTATGTAATTATCGCCCGTCCCGGGCTGGCGGATTTCATGGAGAAGAGCCAGTTTGAGGAGGTTGTCGAGATGACAATCGAACTTTTTCGGCGGGCTAACCTGATTCAGGAAACAGACTAAATTGAAACGCATACCCATTCTGCTGATCGGTCTCTACCAGAGACTGATATCGCCGCTCATACCGCAGCGTTGCAAGTACTATCCATCCTGCTCTGCCTATTCCATCCAGGCCGTCAAGGAGTGGGGTATAGTCAGGGGCTCTGTCATGTCCGTCTGGCGTTTGCTTCGGTGCAATCCTTTTTCCCACGGCGGCCATGATCCGGTAAGGAAGCGGCAGACATGAACCTGACAGACAGACTGGATTTCATCATCAGCCCGCTGGATGCCCTCCTAACGCTCATCCACGATAACCTTGGTGTTTCATGGGCTATCTCCATCATCATTCTGACGATCCTGGTACGCATCGTTCTTATCCCGCTTACGGTAAAACAGTATACGTCCATGCGCGCCATGCAGAAGCTTCAGCCGAAGATCAAGGAGCTGCAGGCCAAGTACAAGGACGACAAGCAGAAGCTCAACGAAGAAATGATGAAGTTCTACAAGGAGAACAAGGTAAACCCCTTTGGCTCCTGTTTGCCGCTGCTTTTACAGATGCCCATTTTCATGGCGCTCTATATCATGCTTTCCAACAAGGTTTTCCCCGAGGGCGATTCTCTTGCGTTTCTCTGGATAGACAGCATAAAAGACCCGGACAAGATACTGGTTTTTATTTATATGGGCACCCAGTTATTGTCCGGCATGCTGATGTCCACTACGGTTGATAAATCCCAGAGGATGATCATGATCCTGATGCCGCTGGGCCTCGGTGTATTCTTTCTTATAAATCCATTTCCGTCCGGCGTCCTTCTTTACTGGGTTACGACAAACGTATGGACAATCGGTCAACAGCTGATTGTAAAACAGATTATCCAGGCCAAAGAGGGGCCGCTGGAGCTGGAAACAGTCCCGGCCAAAACGCCAAAAAAGGTCAAAAAAGCACCTCAAAAGGCCAAGAAAACCGGAGGCAAAGGTGGAGGAAAACCAAAAAAGTAACGGCAATGTACTGACGGCCACAGGGGAAGGCAAGACTCTTCAGGAAGCGAAATCGATTGCCCTGGAGAAGCTCGAGGCTCAGGTTGGCCAGCTTGACCCGGACAAGGTTGAGATAATCGTCTTGTCCGAAGGCTCCAAAGGCTTCCTTGGCATGGGTTCGGCAATGGCAAAGGTTGAGGTAAAGATGCCGGGGGTTAAGATCGCCGAAGAAAGGCCAGGAGCCGGTACGGATACAGGTTCAGCGTCCGCGACCAGCGGCCCCGTCAAGGTAAATCCTGAAGCTGAAGCCCGTCTCAGGGAGCTTCTGGAAAAAGTGATTGTCGCCATGGGTCTTGATGCCAGTGTCAGCATCACTTACGGTGACGAGGAAATCATCGGCAATGTTGCCGGCGATGATCTGGGCCTGTTCATCGGCAGGCACGGGCAGACCATGGATGCCGTCCAGTATATTTCAAATATCATCACCTTCCGGGGTCTTGATGACCGCAAGCGCGTGGTCATAGATGCGGAAGATTATCGCGACCGGCGGGTGGAAGTCCTCGAGTCGATGGCCGACAGGGGTGCCTCAGAAGTGCTCAAGGGCAAAAATGATTATGAGCTAAAACCAATGAGCGCGGCCGAGCGGCGCATCGTGCACATGTATCTCCAGGACAGGAACGGCATAGAGACTTTCAGTGAAGGCAGAGAGCCGTTCCGCCGTGTGATAATAGCCAGGTCCGGCACTGGCGCCAGCTAGAGTTCGGTGGGGTACCCTGCCTCTTCGATCGCTTTCCTGATCTCCTCCAGGCTGATCGCGCTTTCATCGTAGGAGACATCGACCTTTTTTGATTCCGGGTCTGCACTGATAGAGCTTACTCCTGCGAGTGCTGAACCCGCGTTCTCTATCGCCATCTTGCAGTGACCACAAGACATCTTCGGCGCTGTGAGTGTCACCTGTTTCATTCAGACTCCTTTACTTGAAGCGGTAATTTCATGGCCGCGGCATGTAAACCTTCCACACCTAGAGGATAACAGAGCCAAATGGAGAAAATAAGGGGACTGTTTTCGCGTTTTAATAAGAACGAGAAGAAAGGAAGTCACATGCTGGCAGAGATTGCATCAAAAGGGGCAGCGCAACGCTATCCGCTCTCAGTAAAGGTGGCATGCTCCTGGTGCGGTTCATTCGTGCCCCTGCCATCAGGAGATTTCTGTGGAGTCTGCATTGATTGCGGAACAGTCATGTTTCGCGATCCCGGAATTTCCAATATCACGAGCCATCACGATTTTGAGCAATGCATAAAGAGCATGGAAGAAAGCATTGCCAGTCAAATAGGTAGATCCGTGCCGGTCCCGGCGCTCTAGCCTTTTCGCTGGTTAAAAAAAGCAGGCGGCCGGTTTAGCGGGTGGTCACCACAGTTGTGCCGCCACCAAAATAACTCCAGACTATGTATCCACCCTGGAAATTTGTGCGTCTGCCTCCAGGTATTCCAAATTCATCCGAGACCGGTAGCCCCAACGGACCGGCCGGCCCACCACCGAGCAGGTATCTGCCGAGGATCGCTCCATAGACCTGGCTTGTTCCCGTCGCCGGAGACCAGTAAATCCTTCCTCGCTCAAACTGGCCCTCGCGAGCCCCGGGTTTGCCGTTGACGTCCTTTTCATCAATGACCGGCAGACCGTAAGTCTGGGAGGCTCCCACTGCTTTATACTTGGCGAGAATTGCGCCATACACAACGGTGCTGCCAGCTGTAGGCGACCAGTAGATGCGTCCTCTGGAAAACTCACTCATCCGGCCACCGGTAACACCCGGAGCATTGATCTCATCGGTCAGCGGGAAGCCTATTGCAGCTGTACCTCCCAACAGGTCGTACTTTGCCATGATTGCCCCGCAGACGTGAAATGGGCCAGTCTCTGGCGACCAGTAGATCCTGCCTGACTGCAGATTGGAAACCCTGCCGCCCGGCGTGGAATACTCGTCCGAAGTCGGAAACCCGACTCGAGCCGGACCGCCCATGGCAAGATATTTACCCAGAATAGCTCCGATCATATACTGAGGCCCGGTAGCCGCCGACCAGAAGATCCTTCCACGCTGGAAATTCGAGGCGCGACCTCCACTGACGGAATATTCATCCGATACCGGAAGTCCCGCTCCAGCCGGACCACCGATTGCCAGATACTTCGTCAGTATCGCGCCATTAACCAGCCACGAACCATATCCGGGGGACCAGTAGATCTGACCGCCCTCGAAACCGGAGGCCCGTCCGCCCGGCACGTCATACTCATCGGTCGTGGGCAGACCTATGGAAGCTCCGCCGCCTAATGCCAAATACTTGTTAAGGATACCGCCAAAGACAACATGCGGACCGGTTGCCGCCGACCAGTAGATCCTGCCCCGCTCGAATATCGTCATGCGTCCTCCGGGCTTGCCCGGGACGTCGGTCTCATCGGTCGTCGGCAGACCCATGCCGCCGGCTCCTCCCAGCTGATCGAATTTGACCATGATCGCACCCAGAAGCCAGGTAGTCCGGCCCGTGGTGCGATTCCACATGATCCTTCCAGAATTGAAATCCTGTGCCCGTCCTCCCGGCACGTCATACTCTGCGTTGGTAGGCTGACCGGGAGCTCCTCCCAGCTGATCATACTTTACCCGGATGGCGCCATAGACAGGTATGCCCGGCGCGGGTGCGGGCGGCGCGGGTGTGTTCTCCCAATTGAACGTTACAGTAACCCAGCCGCTGACCAGGTAGCCCAGTCCCAGCTGCACGCCGGCTTTGGGTGAGAGGTCTATGCCCGCGGGATTTGAGACCATACGGCCAAACTGATCGCGGCCGCCGTTGTAATCGTCGAAGTATGCCGCCTGGGATTCCGGCAGACCCGTGGCAAGTCCGGCGAAAAGACGCCGTGGCCTGGAGCCGCCGGCGGCGTTCCAGTAGTTGTCATCGATATTCCAGGGGCCGCAATCCAAGACACGGACGCCATTGAGCTGGCGACCGTTATAGCCAAGATTTACTGAGTAGTTCGCGCCCGCCGGATATCCGGCATGATACTCCCAGCCGAGACTGGCGAATTTCGCATACTTATCCGGAACGGCCACGTCGACGCTATCAGCGCCGAAGTTGGAATAATACTGCGTAGCATAGATGCGATACGAGCCGCTGGCGCCTGTCGTCATGGGACCGAGCGCCGCTGTGGCGGCCGCGTCGGCAAAAGTTTTCCGCTGTGTCTTCATCTGGATTGATACCCAGTCGGGAAATCTGGATTTCTGGTCGGCGTCAAGTAAGGATTCAGTTTTAATTCTGGAAGAGGCAACTATCTGGCCGACCCGGTCGTTATAATCCATGCTGGTGATTGCGTCCTGTTTTTGATCGACGCTCAGATCGTCGCGATCCACGACCGCGTCTGATTCCTGCTTAAGCTGTGCCAGGGCCTCTGCCTCGCGGACACCGATATCCTTGAAGCTGCTTTTCTGCTGCGCGGAAAGCCCGAAATCTGTAGCGAGCAGGTCGATGACATCATCATTGGTAAAAAGAAATGAGGTCACCGGTTTATCATCCAGCCACGGTGACAGGGTTGCGGCGCCATTGCCATTTGAGAGCGGCAGGATTATCAGCGACGCAAGTATTGCCAGGATGCCAGACATGACAATCCTGCGCACCACCAAGTGCAACCGATTCTCAGGCTGGTGCAACAAGCTTTTCTTTTTGTGGAAGATAGTCATGGAGATAAATCTGTTACCTTGAATCACTCAGCTTGGGCTGTTTACCCACTGCCGGGCTTTAAGTAACCCCTTCTATCGGCAGCATCTTCATTTCCTCAAGCGCCCTGCAAAGATAAGGAAGAGAGGTCCGCGGGCTATGATAGGATCGGCAGACAGGGCGAGGAATCCGGCCCGGGGGCACGGGGAAGAAATTATTCTGGCAATGGGAGCCTAATATCAGACTTGAAAAAAACAACGCGGGTTACAAACACATGAACAAGGCATTCATCTGTGATCTGTCTGAAGGCGCCGAAGTCGACGAAGTATTCTTCCTGCAGGACACGACAAGGCGCTTTACACGCGCGGGCCTTCCCTATCTGACCATGAGGCTGAACGACAGGAGCGGCATCATCGGTGGCCGTGTGTGGAAGGATGTGGACTCTCTTGTGTATCGTCTTGTTCCGGAGTCATTTGCGCGGATACGTGGCACGGTTGAAAGTTACAGGAACAGGTTAAATATCAACATCCGCGGAGCGGAACCGGTCGATAGCTCCTTGCTCGAGATGCGAGATTTTCTTCCAGGTTCATACCGTGACACGGAAGAGCTGACCGGATATATCAGGTACTTCTTGACCGAGGTATTTGACGAAGATTACTCACGTTTGCTGGAGTCGTTTTTTTGCGATAAGAGCTTTATGGAGAAATTCTGTCAGGCACCCGGTGAAGAGCGCTCGCACCACGCTTACCTGGGCGGGCTCCTCGAGCACACGGTCTCGGTAGCTACTCTCTGCCAGCACGTCACGGTTCAGCACCCACGTATCAATAGCGATCTGCTGATCACAGCCGCCCTGCTTCATGATATTGGCAAAGTGGATGAGTTCAGATATGAAGGGAGGATCAGTCTCAGCCGCGAGGGAGAACTGCTGGGACACGTGCTCCTGGGGCAGAAGATGATCGAGCAAAGGATAAGTCGGCTGGGAGGATTCCCCGCGGAGAAAGAACTGCAGTTGCTTCATGCCCTCGTGAGCCATCATGGAGAGCTGGAGTGGGGCGCACCAAAAAGACCACAGAGCGCCGAGGCGCTCACGCTTCATCACCTGGATAATCTTGACGCCAAGGTGAAAGGTTTTTACGAGGTCGTCGACGGAAGGGGAGATGTCCCCTGGGATGAGTTACAAAATCTGTTCCGTCGTCCGCTGACAGAACCGAAAGCAGCCGATCGCTAGTCTTCTTCCTTCAGGGTGCGGTTGATCTGGTCGCCGGTCTCCTCGTCGATCTCAACATCCGGTTCCTCGGCCTTGATTGGTTCGCCCGTATC
>JBAZWE010000027.1:0-21677 GCA_041660545.1 Thermoleophilia bacterium | reverse complement strand
CTGGGCGAGAGCGCGGCCTCCATGAACCCAACGCTGGCCAAGGTCGCCTTCATCTTCGTGCTGATCGGCTATGGCACGAAAGTAGGCCTGTCACCCATGCATACCTGGCTTCCCGACGCCCACAGCAAGGCGCCTTCGCCGATAAGCGCCCTCCTTTCGGGTTCTCTGCTTAACGTCGCAATGCTGGCGATCCTTAAGTTCAAGATAGTAGCCGACATCGCCATTCCTACTTCCTTTTCCAGGAGCCTGATGATTTATTTCGGGGTCGTCACGATCACTATCCCGGCGTTCATAATCATCACGCAAAAAAACTACAAGCGTCTTTTTGCATATTCCAGCATCGAGCATATGGGCATCATCACCCTCGGGATCGGTTTCGGCGGGTTTGGGGCTTTTGGAGCGCTGCTGCACATGATCTATCATTCCCTCGCCAAATCGGTGCTGTTTTTTTCCGCTGGAAACATGTTACTGAAATACGGATCGACCAAGATGATCAAAGTGCGGGGAGTGCTTTCGGTACTGCCGGTCACCGGGGTGCTCCTGCTGATGGGCTTTCTGGCGATCACCGGCATGCCCCCGTTCGGTATTTTCCTGACAGAAGTTTATATATTGTCCGCCGGCATCGCCGATCACCTGCCGGTGGTGATAGTAGTCCTTTTTCTGTTACTTCTTGTCTTCGCCGGCTTTTTGAGACATATAGTCGGCATGACTTTGAGCCCGGCTTCGAGCACGGACACGACTCCCGAAACAATCGGGGAGTCGAATTATCTGACCGTCGCCCCGCCGGTATTTTTGCTAACCCTGCTGGTCATAGCCGGCTTTTACCTGCCCGAGCCGATCAAGTCCATCATCACTTCGGCTGCGTCCCTGATCAATGGATGACATCATGAGCTACGAGCAAATAATAAAAAGGTACATTCCCCATTATGCGGAAACCGCCCTCCATGGAAAACTCATCGCTTTCGAAGTGAAGCCGAGCGAGATCGTTGCGGTATGCGAAAGTCTTTATCTGCATCACCAGGCGCCGCTGAAGATCATCACCGCATTCGACGAGCGGAGTGAGACAGGTTTGTTCAGGATCATGTATGTCTTTGGCCTGCCGGGGCAGAATGTCTTTCTGGCGCCCTACATCCGTGTGCAAGATGAGTTTCCGTCATTGACGCCTTCGTTTCATGAGGCTTCGATATACGAGCGTAAGATCAGGACCTTCTTCGGTATAAACCCGGCAGGCCATCCCGACCCGAGACCTCTGATACTCCATGAGAACTGGCCGGAGGATATCTTCCCCATGCGCAAGGACTTCGATTGGCAAAGCCGGCCGGAGCCGGCCGCGGGAGAGTTTAAATACCGCAAGCTGGGCGGGGAGGGTATCTATGAGATACCGGTCGGTCCGGTGCATGCTGGCATCATCGAACCCGGTCATTTCCGATTCAGCGTCGCCGGAGAGGAGATCCTGCTGTTGGAGCCCAGGCTGGGATATTCACACAAGGGCGCCGCCAAGCTTTTCGAAATCCTGCCTCTTGCAGACAAGGTCAGACTGGCGGAGCGCATCTCCGGTGACAGCTCGTTTTCCTGCGCGCTGGCATTTTGTCTGGCGCTTGAATCATTGAGTGGTACGAGCGTATCGGAGCAGGACGACTATCTGCGAGTCGTCTTCTCGGAGCTGGAAAGGCTGGCCAACCATCTGGGCGACCTCGGGGCGATAATGACCGATACCGGTTTCAATTTCGGCGGCGCCCAGGGTGGCCGTTTGCGGGAGCAGGTCATACAGATCAATGAACGCCTTACCGGTAGCCGTTTCTTGAGAGGAACCGTGCAAGTGGGCGGGGTGACTGCACGGCTGAGCGAAGATGCCGTGCGCGAAACAATCGCGATCATGGATTCTCTGAAAAAGGATTTCGAAGAGGTGGTGGCCATAGCCGACGGCAGCAACTCGCTGAATAACCGGCTGAAAAACGCGGGCATCCTGTCGTCCGCGATTGCCAGGGACCACGGCGTCGTCGGCGTTGCGGGCAAGGCGTCAGGACTGGCCGCGGACGCCAGGGTCGATTACCCATATGCCGCATATCATAAATTTGAACTGGAAGTCGTCACGGAAAATACCGGAGACGTTTATGCCAGGTACCGCGTCCGGGTGAGGGAGGTTTACCAGTCTATCGATCTTATCAGGCAAGCCTTGGGTAGTCTTAAGCCTGCATCCGTCAGCCAGGGTTTGCCAGAGCCGAAGTTCAGGAATGAGTCGTTCGCGGCAGGCATCGTCGAAGGCTGGCGTGGAGATATCGTCTGTCTGGTCGCCACCGATTCAGACGGCGGCATCAGCAGGGTGGACGTCCGCGACCCGTCATTTTTGAACTGGACCGCGCTTGGATATGCGGGTCAGGAAAACATGGTTCCAGATTTTCCGCTTATCAACAAAAGCTTCAACCTGTCGTATTCGGGAAATGATCTATAGCTGTCTTGCCGGCCAACCATGAAAAAAGGCCCTCCTTGCGGAGGGCCTTTTAATTGCGTGACCGCGCTCTCTATTCCACGGGTTTAACGTTCTTCGCCTGTGGACCCTTGGGCCCTTCCTCAACGTCAAAGGTCACCTTCTGACCCTCAGCGAGGGTTTTAAAGCCCTCGATCTGGATCTCGGAGTGGTGTACGAACAAATCCGCTCCGCCCTCCTGCTCGATGAAGCCGAAGCCCTTCTGGTCTGAAAACCATTTTACTGTTCCTTCAGCCAATTCTTTTCCTCCTCCCACCATTTCCGCTGTTAAGTTATAAAAGCATTGCCGGACGACCAGCCATGCAGTCGCTCATTAGATACCCGGTTTGCTAATACTGCTAACCTTATATACCAAGGGAGGCCCATATGCAAAGAGATTCCGGCAGGCGGGAATGGCACAAATCATCGAAGGTGCATGGTTTTTCCGGCGCAGTGGCGCAGTGGTTTTTAAGAACCGTTTACGATCCGGCCATCCCTGATTCTGAAGATCTGGTCGCACTGTTTCTCGATCGACAGGTCATGGGTCGCGGCCACGATGGTCGTGTTCTCTGATTTTGCCAGGTCGTGGAGCAGCTCGATAATGGTCTGCCCGGTCTTGCTATCGAGGTTTCCGGTGGGTTCGTCGGCCAGAATCAGCTTGGGATGGTTGGCGAGCGCCCTGGCTATGCCCACTCGCTGTTGTTCGCCACCGGAAAGCCGGGAGGGCCGTCTGCAGTGCTTGCTCGCGTCAAGCCCGACCTGTCCGAGCAGCAAGGCCGCCCTCTGCATGCGGTCGCCCCGCGAGATTCCGGCGAATTCCATCGGTAGCATTACATTGTCCAGGGCGCTCAAGTTCGGAACCAGACTGTAATTCTGAAAAACAAACCCCATTTTGTCGCGCCGGTAACGCATGAGGTCATGATCGTGGAGTCTGGTGATTTCTGTATCATCGACGTAGAAATTGCCGGCGTCCGGTTTGCTCAAGGCGCCCAGCAACGCCAGCAAAGTGCTCTTGCCGCTACCGCTCTCGCCGACCAGGGCGACGAACTTGCTGTCTTCGACCTGCATATCGACCTTGTTCACCGCAAGGACGCTACCGCCGCTGGTCCTGAACTCTTTGACTAGTCCTTCTACTTTAATCATGTCACTCTCCACTCATGGCTTCGGCCGGCCGGATCTTGGCGATCGACCAGGCCGGGATTGAGCTGCCGATGATGGCGATGGCGAACGCCGCCAAAAGTCCGTACAGCAGCAGCTTGTAATCGATCACGGCGTTGAGGTTTTGCAGGGCGTTCTGGGAGGCGGAAACCACCTGACGTCCGGGTCCGCCCGCCATGCCCGCAGGTCCAGCAGGCCCACCAGGCGGGCCGCCGCGAAACGCCTGACTTGCCTGACTTGCCTGATTTGTCTGCGATGTGGAGCTGTTTATAAGGACATTCAGCACCGGGTTGCTGAATGCGAAACCGAGTACGACTCCCACCAGGCTTCCCATCAGTGTAAAAGTCAGCGACTCGGCGATGAACTGTTTCATGATCTTCACGTTAGAGGCACCGATCGCTTTCAGCACACCGATCTCCTGGCGCCGTTCACGGACGATCATCAGCATGATCAGAAAGAGGATGGCGGAAGCCGATACCAGCGAGCCGCCAAGGCTGTAGCGGGTTATGGTCTTGACTCCTTCGAGAGACGACAGCGCCGAACTGGTGGAATCAAGTTGTGATACAACGTCAACCTTGCTGCCGAGCGTGGTCTTGATCGCGTCGGTGACCGACTGGATATTGCCGGACGAATCGGTTGTCACGACCAGTGAATTGATCTGGCCTTCGCTCGAGGCGAGCTTGCGCAAAGTGTCGATGGGCATCAATAGTGAGCTGTTATTGAACTGGTTGCCCGAGTCGTAGACGCCTACCACTTTTATCTCTGTGTTATAAATCGTGAATTTTGACCCCGTCTGCAGGTTGTTCTTGGTCGCAAGCTGAGATCCGACCAGGGCGACATTGTCTTCCTGTGTCGAGGACAGTCCCTCGCCGGAGATGATATCGAGCCTGTCGACTCCGAGACTCTGCAGGCTGGCATTGTCTTCGACGCCGCTCGCCATAATTGGCAGGGTCATCGGCTGGCCGCTGCGGTTAGTGCCTGCGCCCGCGGGTGCGGCGTCCGGGCGTGGACTATCCTGGGAAGCCGAACCGCCGGAGCTGTTGTTCCTCTGGCCGAAGCTGCCCGGCTCGATGGACGATTGCAGCGATGTGTCAGTGCCGGTAGTCAATCGAGCCTGGAAACTTTGTTCGACTGTGGAAACGTGGTCGATCGATTTGACCTTGTCCAAATCGGCCTGGGTAAGCAGTTCGCCGCCACCCTGAAAACCACGGATTCCCGCCGGGGATACATTTATTGTCGTGCCGACGGAACTGCGCACATTATCGATGCGGTCATTGACGGCAAACAGCGAGATCAGCATGATAAGCGCCAGGCCGATGCTGATGGCGAGGATGACTACGACCGAGCCGGTCCTGATACTGTTTCTAAAAGCGTTTTTTATACCACGTGTTAATGAGTTCAACCCGTTTCCTCTCTTCGTTTCAAGATTTTTCGCCGCCTGGAAACCAGACCGGCCCGGGGTTTCGTAATCCAGGATATTCCGGATTACTTAAAAGATCATGATTGATAACGTATATGCTGCATGTAAGAGGTTTGTAAAAATTTATGGTAGCGGGAACCCGATAAGTAACTTCGTTTTGATATCCGGCAGCTCTTGCCCGGATAAGCATTGACACTCTTCCGTACCGGCTGTCGAGTCGGAAAATCAGCATATTCCCCCAGTTAGAATCGTTATCGAATTGGAATAATCTCTTTAAATATGATGTTGTAAGTCCTATTTAGCTGGGTAGCATAATCCGGAAATCCCATGGTTTGATTTTGCGGGAATCCGGCAGAACACCTTATATAGACCAAAATACGGGAAAAAGACGGCTTTCGCCGGGCTTAAAGAAAACGGAACCAGAAAGGCGCTGATATGGATGTACTGGAATTAAGCAGGCTACAGTTCGCGATCACGAGCATGTTTCACTTCATATTTGTGCCGCTGACGCTCGGATTATCAATCTTGGTCGCTTACATGGAGACGAAGTACCTGCGCACGCGCAATGAGATGTATCTGCGGATGACCAAATTCTGGGGAAAGCTGTTCCTGATCAACTTCGCACTGGGAATCGTCACCGGCATCACCCTCGAGTTCCAGTTCGGCATGAACTGGTCAGAATATTCCAAATATGTCGGTGACATCTTCGGCGCACCGCTGGCAATCGAGGCAACGGCCGCTTTCTTTCTCGAATCGACATTCATCGGCCTATGGATCTTCGGCTGGAACCGCATCTCACCGAGGCTGCACGCTATCTCTATCTGGGTCGTTGCCTTCGCAACCAACCTTTCAGCTCTATGGATATTACTCGCCAATGGCTGGATGCAGCATCCTGTAGGTTACGTGCTTGCCAACGGCCGGGCTGAGATGGTGGATTTCACGGCCATGGTCACCAACCCATACGGGCTGCTCAAATTCGGGCACCAGATCCTGGCGGGTTATATCGTCGCAGCCTTCTTCGTGATGGGTATAGCCGCATGGCATTTGCTCAGGCAGAACAATATCGAGTTGTTCAAGACCTCGTTCAAGATCGCCGCGGTATTCGCGCTCGTCGCTTCCCTGGGGGTTGCCGTCATCGGTGATTTCCACACAAAGGGCGTGGCAGAGGCCCAGCCGGCCAAGTTTGCCGCCATGGAAGCGGTGTGGAACACTCAGGCCGATGCCGACTGGCACCTGATAGTGATTCCGGACACTGCCGGGCAGAGGAACTCGGTGGAGGCAGTGGGCCTACCCGAAGTGCTCAGCTATCTGGCGACCGGTGACTTTGATGGACAGGTCACCGGACTGAATGATATTCCCGCCGACGAGAGGCCGCCGGTCTGGCCGGTGTTTGCCAGCTTCCGCCTGATGGTCCTGCTTGGCATCCTCTTCGCCGTAATGGCGGTAATCGCCACGGTCAAGGCATGGCGCGGAAAGCTGCTGACCAGCCGCAAGTTCCTCTGGATCATGGTCTATATGATTCCGCTGCCATACATCGCCAATCAGCTTGGCTGGCTCGTAGCCGAAGTGGGCCGCCAGCCCTGGATCGTTTATGGCGTGCTAAGAACCGCGAATGCGGGCTCACCCGCCGTGTCAGCGTCACAGGTATGGACCTCACTGACTGCATTCACGCTGGTTTACGCTTTACTGGGCACGCTCGATATCTATCTGCTGTTCAAGATCGCCCGCAAGGGACCGGATGACGACCTGACCCATATTGTAAAATCCGCTACCTTACAGGGGGCATGAAATGAATTATCAGGCTATCTGGTTCATACTCTGGAGCGTCCTCTGGGCGGTTTACTTCACTGTAGACGGCTTTGACTTCGGTGCGTGCATGTTGCAGCGGTTCGTCAGCAGGAGCGAGGAGGATCGGCGCGCTATCATCAACACGATGGGGCCGGTATGGGACGGCAATGAGGTATGGCTGATCACGGCTGGCGGGGCCACATTTGCGGCTTTTCCGGCCGTCTATGCGTCCATGTTCAGCTTTCTCTACTCAGCATTGATGCTGCTGCTGTTTGCGCTGATATTCCGCGGCGTCGCCTTCGAGTTTCGCGGCCAGCGTGAGAGCCGCTCCTGGCGAAACGGCTGGGACTGGGCGCTGATGCTGGGAAGCTTCGTACCGGCGCTGCTGTTCGGCGTCGCCTTCGGCAACATCTTCGAGGGCCTAAATTTCGATGCCGCCGGCTGGCACGGGTCGCTTTTGGGGCTTCTGAATCCGTATGGGCTGTTGACCGGTGTGCTGTTTGTGTTGCTGTTCCTGCAGCATGGAGCGGTATGGCTAAAGCTCAAGACCTCCGGCGAAGTCGCCGAGCGGTCGGCCGCGATAGCCGGGAAGGTCTGGTACGCCTTATTGGTGGTGGCGGTGGCCTTCCTGGTCTATACCAACTTCGCCACCCATCTGTATGATAATTATCGCAATCAGCCACTGTGGGCGATCGTACCGCTTGTCGCGGTACTAGCCCTGCTGGGCATCAAGCTCTTTACCAGGGCTGGCAGGTACTTCGCGGCGTTCATCTCATCCTGCCTGACCATCATGACGGTGGTGGCCACGGGAGTCGTCGGGCTCTTCCCGAACATGATTCCTTCGAGCGTCGACGCAGCGGCCAATCTCACTATATATAACTCATCATCAACTACTTACACGCTGCAGATAATGACGGTCGTGGCGCTGATATTCGTGCCGATCGTGATCGCTTATCAGCTGTGGGTCTACCTTATCTTCCGGGAGGATATGGGCAGCGAGGACATATACGCCCATTAGGAGTACAAGTCAGCCGCGCCGGGCAAGAAAACCGTGCCGCGAGAGCGCGGACCGCACGGTATCAGACAGGCCTAGGGCGCCAGGAAGCTGCCTTCGATATTGGCGCACATCTCGACAAAACGCTCCGCTGGTGCGGAGAAGGAGATGGTCTGCTCCGGCAGGTACCCGCGCACGGTCGGGTCGAGTGAACCCGCCACCGCTTTGGGCATCTCTTTCCCCGCCTCCTTGTAGGGCAGGGTCCAGATGCTCTGACATCCGGAAGAAAAGGGCATGATGACGTTGTCATTTGTGGCGCGGTCGTAATTTGCCAGTGTATGCAGCACGGAGAGCGAGGCGGCGTCGACCCAGAGATTGACGACCTCGACCTCGGTGTTATCCGGCAGGGAATCGAGCCGGTTGAAGACAAGGCAGGCGGCTTTTGCCACCGGTGCCTGAACCTCATTGTAAAAAGAGACAGCCAGGCCGGCGTCCTTCTTCAGTCTCTCCTTACCCGCAAGATAGAGGGCGGCCGCGACCGGCGGCACGCCGTTGAAGCCGAGATAATTACTTGCCCCCACGCAGCCGGGTGCCTGAGCCGTGAAGCTCGCCGGCTTCCCGGACTGGACCTTGTTCATCAGAGCGAACACACAGGTCCAGGTGTCGGTGCGTGGCGAAACGGCGTCCCTGGGCGGGACGGCGGCAAAATGCCAGGAAGTGGGCGAGAGCAAAAAATCCACATGGCTGCCGAGGGCCTGCGCGGCCTGTTTTACGAGTATTGCTTCTATTGCTTTCAGCTTTCCTCGATCATGAGTTTCAATTATATCCCACCTTCTATGCCAGACGACGCGCCAGCCAGTTCTTGCCGATCTCCATTGCGGCGGTGGGGCACATCTCATTGCAGCAGAAACACTCGATGCATTTTTCCCGGTCGATATCGGGGTAGGGGTTCATCTCGATAGCGTCGACCGGACAGCTTTTTGCGCATATCCCGCACTTGTCGCATTTTTCCACCAGGCATTCCGGCCGCACCCTGACAAAGCGATAGCCGACTTTCATCATCCACGGATGCATGTTGACGCGTTTGCCGCTGGGTTTTTCGTAGTCCACTGCGACGTCTGCCATGCGCTCGCCACGAATGTCTATCTCCTCGATGATGCCGTTGCCGAGTCCGCGCGCGGTGGCGTCTTTTGTCGTGAAGACTTCCATGGGATCGAAGCCGATTATCTTCGAAGCGACCGCGTCCAGCGCCACGGCGTCCTTTGAGGCGATAATCAGCCCGGTCTGGCGCGGTGAGCCATGCCGTGGCCCCTCACCTTCCATGCCTACGACCGCATCCATGATCGCCAGATGGGGTCTCAACACGGAAAAAATATCAACGACCGATCCGCTGAAGCGTTCGTAGGTGGCGAGCTTGTGAGCCTCTTTCCGGGTGTGGGTGGCAACGGCGCCAAACATGTTCTTGACCGCGCCGGTATACCAGGTGCTGGCGTGGGTCTTTAGTTTAGGCAACGTCACGATGACGTCCGCCTCGAGAGCCAGGCGCGCCGCAAAGATCCTGCTCAAGTAAACGCCGTCCGGGACTTCAGTCTCCACAAAGCCGTTCTCCATCGCCTCAAACTGTGTGGACTCGGCGCCCATCTCGTCAGCGACATCCTTAAGGCCGCACATGGTCAGTGCCCGGCATTTGCCGCCGGCATAAAAGTAGCCGGGTGAGTCGGCAACGATAGGAATGCCGCCGGCTTCACGGACCAACTCGATAACCGCCCTGACCACCGCCGGATGTGTAGTGACCGATTCCTTCGGGTCCACGGGCGCCAGCAGGTTGGCCTTGAGCAGTACCCGGTCGCCCGGTTTGATGATATCCGTGAGCCCGCCTATGAGTGCGAGCGATTCCTTGACCGCAGCCTGCACCCTGGCGTTATCGTAATCATCGCAACGGGTAATGGCGACCCTGGTTGCTGGTTTCTCCATGATTATCGCTCCACTCATAGGGAATTCCCGCTACTGGTTGATAATATATTACGATACTCCGGGGGAAAAAATCCGAACCGGGCAGTAAACAGGGAACTGTAATGATTGAGCATACAGAGAAAAATGAAAACAGCATTGAGGAAACTCCTGCAGGAGCTGAGGTAGATAAGGTGTCTGACCAAGGCGTTGAGCCGGAAACAGCCAGGCAGGTTTTCGGTCGCCGTGTGGATCGATATGCTGAACTGGATGTATTTTCCGATGAACAGTTTTATCGTCCCCTGCTGGACCTTGCTGATCCCGGCTCGGGAGATCACGCCCTGGATCTGGCAACGGGTACGGGGTTGCTGGCGCTGATGGTGGCGCGGAAGGCGACCAGGGTCGTCGGCGTCGATGTTACCCCGGAGATGCTGGAAAAAGCCCGCGAGCGCATTGCGACAGGTGCACCGGACAATATTGAATTTCTGGAGGCCCCCGTATCAGAGCTGCCTTTCCCGGACGGGAGTTTCGATCTTGTCACCTGCCGCCTGGCGTTCCACCACTTTCCCGATCCCGCCGAAGCCCTGGCACAGATAAGCCGTGTTCTCAAACCAGGCGGCCGTTTTGTCATGGAGGATGTCTTCGGCCCCGATGACGCAGCCATCAGGGTAAAGAGGGAGCGGCTGGAGAAGCTCTTCGATCCATCTCATGTGCGCGCCTGGTCGCCGGCCCAACTGAGGGCGTTGCTGCAAAAGGCCGGCTTTCGCATCTCGGGCGAACTGGAACCTTATAACAGGGGCATGCCTGTAGATTTCATCCTGAAGCTGGAAAGAATCGAAGACCCCGTGGATCGAGCGAAGATTATAAATTTGCTCAGGGAGAATCTCGATGTGGATCTCGGCGGCTTCCGTGCCATTGAAGTCGATGGCGAACTGGTGCTCAGATGGAAGACAGTGATTTTCTCAGCCAGGAAAACTTGAATGAAAGGCTATAAATGAACCAGGAAAAAATGCCGCTCTGGCTGGAATGGGCGCGTGAGATACAGGGGCTTTGCCAGACGGGCCTCGCTTTTGCCGGTACGGATTACGAAACCCAGCGCTATACGAGGCTTAACGAGATCGCGGCTGAGATCGCGAGCCACACAAATGAAACCAGTGACGAGCTGGTCGAGAATTTCTCGGCACAGCCGGGGTACGCTACGGCCAAGATCGATGTTCGCGGTGCGGTCGTGAGAGATGGCAAGATCCTCCTGGTACAGGAGCGCCGCGACCAGAAATGGTGCATGCCCGGCGGTTGGGCAGACGTAGGGGATATCCCCTCTGAAATGGTGGCCCGCGAGGTCTGGGAGGAGAGTGGCTTTACCGTGGCCGCCCGCAAGGTCATCGCGGTTTTCGATGCCAATCGCGGCGGCCGTCCCCTGGAACTGTACCACGCATATAAGATTATTTTTCTCTGTGACATCACCGGCGGCGAAGCCAGGCCGAGTGACGAGACGATGGACGTCGGTTTTTTTGACTTCGACGAGTTGCCATCGCTCTCAATGCAACGAACCAGTGAAAAGCACCTGGCTGAAGTAAGGGCGCACCTCGGTGACGAGTGCCGCCCTGCCGCATTCGACTGATTTAAAACCCGTCTGCGTTTAAGCTGCCGCCCACTCGATCAACTGATAGCGCCCCGGTTGATAAGCTCAAGGAATACCTCAACCAGACCTGGATCGAACTGCGTGCCGGCGCATCGCCTCAATTCCGTAACAGCTTTTTCGTGACTGTAGGCATGCTTGTAGATTCGTTCGTCGATCATGGCGCTGAATGAATCGACGATGGTCAGGATGCTGGCTCCAACCGGGATATGTTCACCGGCAAGACCGTCGGGGTAGCCGCCGCCATCGTAGCGCTCGTGGTGATGATGCACAATGCTGGCGGCGCCGGCGAGCCGTGGCACCGGCCTGAGTATTTTCGCGCCGATTTCGGGATGTCGCTTCATCTGCAGCCATTCATCCTCATCAAGCTTTCCGGGTTTCTGAAGGACGGAATCCGGGACACCGATCTTGCCGATGTCATGGAGCACGGCCCCGTAACGCAGGTCATCCAGCTCCATGTGACTCATACCCGTTTCCTCGCCAACCATCAAAGCCATGGCGGCCAGACTCGCCGCATGGCCCGCCGTGTACGCGTCCTTGGCCTCGACGGCGCTTGCCAGGGAAAGCACCGTTTCCAGGTATGAATGCTCGAGCTCTATGAACAGCTCGGCGCGTCCCAGCGCGCTGGCGGTCTGATCGGCGATGCTGTGCGCGAGCCTTGTCTTTTCCGGCGTGAACGGCTCTCTCTCTTCACCTCTTGTCTCGCCCAGCATCAGCAGGCCCAGGGCGCGGTCGCCCGCGCGCAGCGGTACCAGACAAAGTGTGTGGGTTTTATCGGGAAAAAGCATCTCCCGTTCGCGCGGGCTTAGGTCTGGCGAATCGTCATGGATAACAACCGGAGCGAACAGCTCCAGAATCAGATGGCAGAAATTTTGCTGCGCCGCTTTGCTGCTATCGGTCAACAGATCGAATTGAAGAGAGCGTACTGGATGAGCCGCACGCACCATCAGCTCACCAGAATCATCCACGAGGGCAATGCCGGCGAAGGTGACATGTGTAGTCTCCACCGTATGTTTTGCAACAAGCTCAAGGATCTTGTCGATTTCCGGCGGAGCGTCGGCAAGCTCCCTGGACAGTCCGTACAACACGGCCAGCTCCTCGCGGCGGGACTGTTCCTCTTCGAATAACCTGGCTTCGTCCAGGGCGATTGCCGCCTGCACGGAAAGCAGTCCCATTACCTGCACCTCATCGGGGCTCCACTGGCGCTGTACCGTATCGAAAACCAGGAGGCCGCCAAGCATCCGTCCATCGGTTGTCAGTGGCGCCACCGCCAGGGACTGTATGTTTTCTCTTGAGCGGAACTCGCTCATATGTGGCATGGTTGCGGCAATCCTGTTAACTGCGAATGCCCCATTATGGTATAGGTCGATATTGTCGAGACCGTCCGCATTGAGGTAGGGCGCAATCTCCTCCTCGATTCCTTCCTCATATTCGAGACCGACGGTGGCGGCGACGTGGGCGCGGTCTTCAGTATCGATGAGGGCAATCAAACCCTTGGGAGCGCGTAGCAGTTCGGCTGCCCTGTGGCACACCAGGTTCAGGATCGACTGCGAACGGGTGGCCCCCATGACCTCACTGTCGATCTCGGTCAGGGTTTGAAGCACGGCGACCTTGTCACGCAGCTCGACCGTCCGCTCCTGGACTCTGGCCTCGAGGTTGTCGTGCGCAAGGCGCAACTCTGTGTGGGATTCCTCCATCGACGACAGCATTGTATTAATACCCCCGGCCAGGCTGGATAGCTCGTCTCCGCCCTTGATGCGTACCCGCGACGTCGCGTCTTTTCGCGAGCCGATATTGCGGACATCGTCGCTGATGCTGGACATTCTCGAAAAAATGGTTACTTCCAGCAGGGTTATGGTCGTGACCCCGAAGATGATGCTGGCGGCGAAAATAAACCCGACAAAATAATGCATGGTGGAGAGGCCTTGCTGAAAGATCGCCCGGGGAGTATCAACCCGCAGGATCATCGCGGGCGCACCACCGATATCATCAAGCCGGGCATAGCCGGCGATCGAATCCGAGTCCAGCGTCTCTACGTAATACCGATCTTCCCCATTAAGGGTAATCTGCGCCTGTCTGAAATCCGCCGGCATCGCCGGATCGTCAAGGTTGTATGCCGACAGCGAAAGATTCGTGAGTTCTCCCAGCCGCTCAACCTGCGCCTGGTCGAGATAGCGGCCCCAGATCACCGTCCCTCGCGCGGGCCCATTTCCATCGCTGGCGAGAATCGGATAAGCCGCGACGAGCATGGGGCCTTCGGGCAGCATTATCAATCCCCTGACGCCGTCGGTGGAATCAGGACGGCTGAGCAATCCGCTTTCTTTGCCAAGCAGAGAAAGCCAGCCGGCAGGCACCGGTACCGTCTTCTTTTCAGTCAGATCATAAGCCTCCACGAAAACAGTATTGGCGGAGGCGTCAACAAACATCATCATATTGAGCTGGTTATTGACGAAGCTTGACTCTATGGTCTTGATGTAATCGGGGTTGCGGTCAACGATGAAGGCATAGGTATCGTCCCAAACAGCCCAGTCCCTGGTCGTATTCCCCAGGAACGCAAGATCACTATCAAGTGAATCGATGGGTCTTTGAATTTCCTTCCGTGTATCGCGGATCTCGACATCTTTGAAGCCGTTCAGAAGTATTGTCGTGGACAACAGGTAGAAAACAGCAAGCAGGCTGACGACAGTCAAACCGATTATCAAGAAGGTTTTCTTACGTAGCGTCATACACGATTGCCCCCATGGCATGCCTCGCCAGAGATATTTATGACCCGGTCTTTTAAATCATCCTGTTTGTCTTTAAACCACCGTCTTTTCCGATCCGGCGATGATGCTGTAAGAACCTGGGGACAAGATACCCGTATTAAGCTATTTGATGCTTCGAAAATCGGGGGGTTGTAAAGAGCAGTGTGGTGAAAATCCGCAAACCCGGGTCGCGCACAAAAACCTGATTGCATCAATGTATATAAACGGCGCTCAAAATTACTCCATGCGGCCAACGAACATGACCCTCTCCCTGCCTAGACTCCAATAAGTACAAAAACAAGTACAAGTCCGGCGGCAATCGGCTTGTCCTTTCGAGAGCATCGGAGGTGAGCAGCATGAAAAAAGTAGAGGCATTCATACGGCACGAGAAAGTGGAGGAAGTCCGTGACGCCCTTGACTCCATCGGCATCGAGGGCATGAGTTTCACTGAGATCAAGGGCTTTGGACGCCAGAAGGGATACACCGAGACGTATCGCGGCGCCCGGGTGACTATCAACCTGCGTCCCAAGGTCAAAGTGGAAACCGTGGTCGAGGATGAAGTCGTGGACAAGGTGGTTGCGACCCTGGGAGAGGCCGCGCGCACCGGTGATATCGGTGATGGAAAAATATTTGTGACACCGGTTGAGTTCGCCATGAGGATTAGGACCGGCGAGACCGGATCTGAAGTCCTGTAATCAAGCGCTCAACGAAAAAGGAGGTAACAACAATGAATGGTTTCATGAGTTTTATTAAAAAGAAGACAGTAATATTGTTGGGCGCGCTCACTTCAGCGACTCTGATGATACTGCTTGTCCCCTCGCTGGCGCTGGCTCAGGACGCCGCCCCGTCGGCGGAAGCCATCGCCATCGACACGGTATGGGTGATGCTGGCGGCCTTTCTGGTTTTCTTCATGCAGGCCGGGTTCGCGACACTGGAAGCCGGTTTCTGCAGGACGAAAAACGCGGGCCACATAGCCTGGAAGAACCTGGTCAACCTGGCCATCTCCGCCATAGTCTTCTGGGCGGTCGGCTTCGCCATCGCCTTCGGCACCGGCTCTGGTTTTGCCGGCTCCAGCGGCTGGTTCATGAGCGTGGCGCCGGATCAGGTGAACGATGTCTTTGCATCGCTTTCCATAAGCGGCATTCCGATCTCGACCAAGTACCTGTTTGAATTCGCTTTCGCGGCGGTATCGCTGGCGATCGTCTACGGAGCCCTGCTCGAACGCACCAAGATGGTCGTCTACTTTGTTTTCGCGGTTGCTTTTGTCGGTTTTATCTACCCGGTCGTGGGTCACTGGATCTGGGGCGGCGGCTGGCTGGCACAGCTGGGCATGCAGGACTTCGCCGGCTCCACCGTGGTTCACCTCTGTGGCGCTACCGCGGCTCTCGTGGGTACGCTGGCGCTGGGACCGAGGATCGGCAAATATGGCAAGGACGGTTCAGTCCGGCCCATACCAGGGCATAGCATGACGCTGGCACTACTGGGCGTGATCATCCTCTGGCTTGGCTGGTTCGGCTTTAACCCGGGCAGCACCCTGGGCGCCATGAACCTAAGCTTCGCCGACATTGCTGTTACCACCAACCTGGCGGCGGCCTCGGGCGTGCTTAGCGCCATGTTCACCGCCTGGCTCGTCATGGGCAAACCCGACATCGGCATGACCGGCAACGGCGCCATTGCCGCCCTGGTCGCCATTACCGCTCCCTGCGCTTTTGTGGAGCCATGGGCCGCGGTCGTTATCGGCGGAGTGGCCGGCGTTATCATGGTGCTGGCGGTCTTGGGGATCGACAGGATCAAGATAGACGATCCGATCGGCGCTCTCTCCTGTCATGGCATCTCGGGAATATGGGGAACGCTGTCGGCGGGCCTGTTCGCCACGCCCGAGCTGGCGGCCAAGGTCGGCGTCGGCAAGCCGGGTCTGTTCTATGGCGGCGGCTTCGAGCAGTTGGGCATCCAGGCTTTGGGAATCGCGGCCGTGTTTGCTTTCGTGCTCGTATCGGCCGGCGTGGTCATCTACGGCCTCAAGGCGATCACCGGTATCAGGCTCACGCCCGCGCAGGAACTCGCCGGTTCAGACTTCGCCGAGCATGGCATGTGGGGCTATCCGGAGCACTTCCTGGGTCCGGATGACGGTACCGACGGCACGGCGCTGGCCGATCGCATCCCGGCAACGGTTCCCGCGCTGGACACCGGAAGTCCGACACCGGCCGGAGTGTAACTCTGCACGCATAACACAGACTGAACAATAAGCCCTGACCGGGCTGACAAGACAGATTAAAGGGGACACCATTTCATGGTGTCCCCTTTGTGGCTCTCAAGCTAAAGCGAGCATCAGGCCCCACATAAATTGGCCACATGTACAAGTCTTTTTTTCTTCATTGTATACAAAAGGATAATTACTACCGGGTCACTCCTTTGTACAATCGGCCTCATACATTTGTAGAAACGTCAGGTGTCTGAACTTGTACGATTGCACAAATTTGGTATTTTAGCGCCGGACAAACAACGGAGTGGCCCATGAACGTACCATCAAGTCTTACGGATTACGTCAGCGCCGGAAACGTCTTCTTCCTCCTCTGGGGGGCGGTGCTCATCTTTTCCATGCACGCAGGCTTCGCCTTTCTGGAGGCGGGCAGCGTCAGGAAGAAAAACATAGTCAACGCCCTGACAAAGATCCCGACCGACTGGGCTGTGTCCACCGTAGTCTATTTCCTGATCGGCTTTCCGATCGCCTATGGCATCACCTTTTTCGGCAAGGCCTCCGACTTGCTCGGCAACAACTCGGGCTACGACCTGGCGCACTTCTTTTTCCTGCTCTGTTTCGCCGCGGTCATTCCCGCTATCATCAGCGGCGGCGTGGCAGAGCGCATGAAGTTCGGCCCTCAGGTGCTGGCGGGCGCCGTCTTCGTCGCCCTGGCTTATCCACTTTTCGAGGGCCTGGTATGGGGCCGATTCAATGTGCTGGGCGCCACCGATGGCTGGCTTGCCGGAATCTTCGGTGCCGGCTTTCATGATTACGCCGGCTCTGTCGTCGTACACGCCATGGGCGGCTGGCTGGCGCTGCCGGGCATCCTCCTTCTTAAACCAAGAATGGGACGATATGTCAACGGAGACAGCCGTCCACTGCAGATCCATAGCGTTCCTTATGTAGCCCTGGGCAGCTGGCTGCTGATGATAGGCTGGTTCGGTTTCAACGTCGCCTCCGCGGCGACCCTGCCCAATATCTCCGGGCTTGTCGCGGCCAACTCGCTGTTGGCCATGGGCGGCGGTCTGCTCTCGGCGGTGCTGGTATCCAAGCGGGACAGCGTCTTCGTATATAACGGCGCTCTCGCCGGCCTGGTGGCCGTTTGCGCCGGATCTGACATCATGCATCCGCTGGCGGCGCTGGCGGTCGGCGCCATCGCCGGTATCATCTTCGTCAAGGGCTTCCTCTGGGCGAATGAGAAGCTGCGCATCGATGACGTCCTCGGCGTCTGGCCGCTGCATGGCCTATGTGGAGCCTGGGGCGGAATCGCAGCCGGCATCTTCGGCTACGAGCAGCTGGGCGGTATCGGCGGAGTGAGTTTCTTCTCGCAGCTGACCGGGACCCTGACGTGTATCGCCATCGCCGTGGTATTCTCAGGCGTGACATATTTCATCATCAAGAAAACGTATGGCATCCGGCTCTCGCCGCAACAGGAATTGCTCGGCTCCGACCTCTCCATCCATTCCGGCAAGGCCTATCCCGAGGAGTTGATCTGATTGGAAACAGCTAAATTCACAATGATACAGTGCGTCTTCAAGGGTGAGCGTCTGTACGACGTACAGAAGACGATGGAAGATATCGACGTCGTTGGTATAACCATCTGGGAGGTCAAAGGCCATGGACGTCAGAAGGGACATATAGAGCATTATCGTGGCCTGGAGACCAAGGTGAACCTGCTACCCAAGCTGATGCTGGAGATAGTTGTACCCAACAGTGAAGTCGAGATCATCGTCGAATCTTTACTGAAGGCAGCGCGGACCGGCGACATCGGCGATGGCAAGATCTTCCTGTTACCGGTGGCCGACGTCATACGCGTGAGGACGGGGGATCGTGGGATTAAGGCAATCTAGAAGAATACTTGATATTTTCATGTAATTTATACAAATGGACAACAAAAACAGCCACTATTGTGTCCACAGGGACAATCAATTGCGGTTTCAGGCTTTATACAATGGGCCATATTTGTTAGAGGCTTGAAATCTCAGGTTTTCATGTTTATCAACCCAAGGAGGATGAAGAGAAGATGGACAAGGAACAGGTAATTAAATCAGTAAAAGATCAGGATGTGAAATTCATCCGTTTCTGGTTCACGGATGTCATGGGGATACTTAAAAGCTTTGCTGTCACCGCTTCCGAGGTTGAGAACGCGCTTAATAATGGCATGGGTTTTGACGGCTCATCGATCACCGGTTACCAGGACATCGAGGAGAGTGACATGATCGCCATGCCTGATCCATCGACTTTCAAGATTCTGCCCTGGCGCGGCGAGGAGCACAAGGTCGGACGCATGTTCTGCGATGTGTTGACGCCGGACGGTGCACCATATGAGGGTGACCCTCGCTTTCAGCTGAAACGTGCGCTAAAGCGCGCCGAGGATATGGGCTTCGACCACTTCTATGTCGGCCCCGAACTGGAATACTACTATTTCAAGGATTCAAAGGGCACTGAGATTCTCGACAAGGGTGGCTACTTTGACCTGACACCACTTGATGTGGCCAGCGATCTTCGGCGTGACACTGTCTTCGCTCTCGAGGAGATGGGAATCAAGGTCGAATATAGCCACCACGAGGTCGGACCCAGCCAGCACGAGATCGATATCCGCTTTGGCGACGCCTTAAAGATCGCCGACGACGCCATGACTTACCGGCTGGTAGTCAAGGAGATCGCAGAGAAGTATGGCGTATACGCGACCTTTATGCCGAAACCCATGTATGGTGAGGCTGGAAGCGGCATGCATACACACCAGTCACTCTTCCGGGGTGATAGCAACGCCTTCTTCGACGGCAATGACAAGTATTTTCTCAGCGAAACGGCCAAAGGCTACATCGCCGGGCTGCTCAGGCACGCGAGTGACATGAGCGTCGTCTTCGCGCAGTGGGTCAACTCCTACAAGCGTCTGGTCCCCGGTTATGAAGCCCCCGTCTACAAGGCCTGGTCGCGGCGTAACCGTTCGGCGCTCATTCGCGTACCGATGTATCATCCAGGTCAGGAGAAAGCTACGCGTTGCGAGTTCCGCAGCCCCGATCCCGCCTGCAACCCGTATCTGACTTTCGCCGTGATGCTGCACGCCGGCCTTGACGGCATCGAGAAAGGCTACGACCTGGAGCAGCCGATGGAGATGAACCTCTACGACCTCTCCGACACCGAACGCGCCGAGATGGGCATCCAGACCCTGCCTGAGACCCTGGGCGATGCGATCGATGTAGCCGAAAAGAGCGAGCTCATGAAGAAGGCCCTGGGAGAACATATCTTCACGCGTCTGATAGAGCTGAAGAAAAAAGAGTGGGAAGACTACCGCGTACAGCTGACCCAGTGGGAGATGGACCGCTACCTGTCAGTGCTATAAGAAGAACCCGGTGAGCCGCCGGATATTAACAGAAACAACAGGGACGCGCTAACGCGCGTCCCTTATTTTTTCGCCTGAAGATTTGCCTATAAAGATTCGGGGCGCGCCGAAGGCGCGCCCCTCTTCATCCTCCAAAGAGAAAAGCGGCCCATCTGTGACCGCTGTTTCTCTGTTGCCGGATGAATGTCCGGTCCGTCCTGGCAACAAACTCCGGACTTCAGCCAAATTTTTTTGCCCTAAGCGGCTTTAGAACCATCGTAAGTGTCGCCGGATTTTACGCCTGCCCCCGCAAGTTCCGGAATCAGACTGGTTTCGGTTTCATGTACAGTACCGCAGATCTCACAAAACCCTTGCCCGTTTACGGAACCCGCTGATAAACAAACGTCGCAGTATCCCATATCCGAACCACCTCCTGCCCCTCCATGGCCCGTCGGCTAGTCCAACAGGCAGTCAAGTGAAAAAAGTATCGGCCGGGAAATACGTAACTTTAATAGGTCGGAAAAAATCGCGCGAAGAGGTTTTTAATAAAAAAGCGCCCAAGCTCGCCATAAAGGCTCCTTGGGCGCTAAATCCGGGCCGGTTGGTAGAAGGTAGAAGAACCGTCTCGGACCTTTTAAAAAAGCGGGCGCAGGAAGACCTACAAAACCTGCTGGAGCTAAACTCTTCTTGCAGGCCTTCCTGCTTGGGGAGGCTGAAGGTCAACAGCCAAGTAAAATAGTACCAGAGCAAGGTTAAGTTGAGGTTAAGGGGGAGTTAAACTAGGTTAAGTGCAAAAATGCCGCAAAATGCAGGCTAAATGCTCTTCTTGTTTTTCCTTATTGCCGACTGGCCGCTCTGCATGGAATGAATCGAGCCTTCATGCACTCCCGGCCAGCATTCATTTGCCAGCGAACATACGCGACAGGAGTGACGCAGGTATTCATCCATGAGCGCCACGAGGCATGAACCCTTGACGGTCCAGTCGGGGCATGTGTTCATGTTTCCGGGCCAGATCTTCATGTCAGCAGAAGGAGATATATGGTTTCATGCAAGTTCATCACAGGATGCAAGGACGCATTACCGTAATAGTTGTCTGATTCGAAGCCCGGCAGGGGAAACCTTTCTTTTATCGATCGTGGGGGAGGTTTTTCAGTGTCCGCTCAGAAGTATATGTAAATATATGGGGCGATTCTAGCGGCGTCGTTCGTTGCCTGCCACCGGGTTGTGTCCTATGCGGCGATCGATGACGATCACGGATTCGTCGTCACCTTGCTGCAGTTCATCGTATTTTGATATCAGGTCGGGAAGCTGGCTGTCGATGATAAGATACCGGTTTGACTCAGAACCGACCCTGGCGGATTTATAGCCACATTTAGGGCAGGGCTGGAAACTGTCAGCCGAAGGTTTTTCAACTGTTTCCCTGCAATATGGGCATGTAACTATATTAGTCATATATAAAGAATAGCCTATTTGTTCAAATTGCGTCAATACGAATCGTTTAAGCGGGGTCGGGGGTAGATCAGTTTGACAGCAACACTGGTAATATTTCTCATTTGTCTGGGCACGGGTCTGTTCTTCGTCGGAGCCTTCCTCTGGAGCGCGATGGAACAGAAGCCCAGGGCCATATGGCTCGTCGGGGCGGCCGTTTCACTGATAGTGGGGCTGGCGGGATTCGTGATAAACACGAAGTAGCGGCCGTCAGGCTGCTGTTTCGATATATGCGGATTTCCGGCAGAATGAACCCCAAGTGACTTCGGATAGCCTCTCTGCGCTTTTGCCCGTCCCTGGAAAGCTGATCATTTCTCCTGCCAGCTGGGGGAAAGCTCCCCGTCGCAAGGGATACCGGTTATTTCGCGCAGCTCCTTAAGCCTCTTGGGGCTGTCCGGACGAATTGATCCGGAGATTAAAGATACGCCGATCGCGGTTTTCTGTCAACGGGTATCATCGGTT
>JBAZWE010000026.1:18566-22057 GCA_041660545.1 Thermoleophilia bacterium | reverse complement strand
GGAACTCTCGATCTTCTGGAGACATCTTTTCGCAGAGACTTCTCAAATTATTTTTTCGCGACTTAAATGCTTTTTGAGCTCTCTCCAGAACTCTTAAATGCATTTTCTTGAGGCTTTCTGCGTTAAATGCCGTAGTAGCAGTTTTTGATATTAGTAGGGCTAGGGGATCGCGATCAAAACCGATACTCTTTCTTTTTGCATATTTGGCTGCAATAAGGGTCGTTCCTGAGCCTGCCATAGGATCTAGCACTACAGCCTCACTAGAAGTGATGTGAGAAATCAGATGTTGTACCACAGATATAGGCATTCGTGCAGGAAAAGGATGAAATCGTGCAGGCTCAATTTGCTGGCCTTTCACTCGAGATCCCCGCAATTCCAAAAGAGCTTCTCTCACAGAATTGTTATTAGCAGTCTTTTTCCGCATAATCTTCAGCCCTGGTTATTTTGTTTAACTTGACAAAAACTGATAGGTTGCACCCAATATTGAGCTATGAAGGCTACCTTTTCTGTATCGCTTCCGGTAACAATCATATAGCTTCCGAAACAAAAGCTCATCTTTCGGCTTTCGTTCCGATGTCGCACTGAAAGGCAGGTTATGGCTGGCTTCCTAGTAATTGTGCTGATTGGCTTTGGAATCGCCTGGTTCGTCTTAGTGGCCGCCCTAGGGAAGAAGATGTCCTTGAGAGATGGAGCGCTCTACTGCCTGGCCAGGCGGTGTCAGGCGGAGAATTTCTCCTTCAGGTGGAGCAAGAGCTAGCGGATAGAAACCCTGAATTCAAGCAGAGTCAAATGAACTTCGTGGGGAAGCTGGGAGTTGCTGGAGGGTCAGCTATTAAAGTCTCCCATGATTTAGTTCATTCCTGCTTCGTAGATTATGAAGTCATCGGAAAAGATCTCCACCTAAATTACGCGCTTCATCGTAAGAAAAGCATTCTCTACGCAATCCCGATCTTCGGCTGGTTCCTCGCACACATGCTGAACGTGGTTTATTTGCATGAGAGAAACAAACTCATTGCTTTCACTGCCGTTACGCTGGATTGCGTAAAGAAAGTTACAGACAACCTCGTTGACGAACTGGGGCTGGATCGGAACTCCGTGAAAATCAAAGAGGCAAGCGGCGTGCTCGGTCCTCTTTAGAGAAGATAGCTCCCTGGCTCGGGCTCATCCGTCTCGACGGCTGGCAATGCTTGAAAAGTGATCTCCTCGTCCAACCTTTTCAAGCTGAGGGTATAGCCAGCCTCTTCATTTGTTTCTCTTAAAGTTGCTTGATTTTGCTCAAGTCGCCAGCTGGTTTCTAAATCAAAAGTTCTGAACATCGTGGGCTCTTTGCCCTTCGTTTTTAGAACGGCGACCTGTGTCGGCATACCCGTTAGTTCGCCTATGCCTTCTTCCCATTGTTCATCCTTTGAGAAGTAGGTAATCAAGCTTTCGGTTTTAAGCTTCCAATGCCAGGGGTCATAATCTTTGATGTATTTGATTATCAGTTCCGCATCCTGACGATCGCATCTGAAAATAATGAAGTTCTTGGCGTTGCCAAGAATGATATCTCTCAGATCGTCGTCGAGCTGAACTAAACTCTGATGAGCAAGAATTAGCGAAAGACCGTATTTTCTTGCCTCACTCATAATCTCGGCAAAACTCAAAGTCGCATAGTTCTGAAATTCATCCACGTACAGGTAAAAGGGCTTCCTTGCTGATGGTGACAAATCCACTCTCGACATTGCCGCCATTTGGATTTTCGCGACAAACAAAGCTCCCAAAAGAAAGCTGTTTGTTCTCAGGACACCTTTTGCAAGATTAATCAAAACCGTTTTCTCTTCATCCATAAGCTTTCTGAAATCAACTGTGGATTTTTTGGCAGAAAGCATCAACCGTATTCTTGGATCAGAAGTAAAAGAGGAAACCTTGTTGAGTGTTGATTCAACATTTGAAACTCTGTCCTTCTGTTCCCACTTATCAAAGCGGTTTTGCCAGAATGAAGCTACCGCTTCATAGGTAACGTATTTAAGTTTTTCTTCCCTAAACCCCTGATTGGTGAGAAGCGGCTCGATATCTAACATCGTCCCGCCGGCTTCAATCAAAGTGAGAACCGCATTTCTTAAAATTTCAAGAAGCCTCGGTGTCTTATCATCAGAAAGATTCCAAATCTTCCTGAAAACTTCTACTAGCTCTAGAGCCTGTGTGTAAGGGTCAATTCCTTCCTGCTGTTCGAGTGGATTGAAGCCAATGATGTTGTCGTGGTCGGTCATCTCGACCAAGACAACCCGGTTAAAATCCTCAAGACTCCCTACAACATCATTCACAAGATCGCCGTGCGGATCGATAACCCCGCAACCCCGACCATTCCTAATGTCTTCCAAAATCCAATTCGCGAGGCCCTTTGACTTGCCAACCCCTGAACTGCCCAGGACATAGACATGGGTGGACCTGTCTTCTTCAGGCAAATAAAAACCGGCAAAATCGCCGGAATTATCAAATGTCATCCCGAGTTTAAGAGCAGGAGACACGTTGCATTCTTTCTATTTCGCTTCGATTGATAGTTCCTCAGGAAAGGGGCTACTTCCTTTTGAAATAATCTTGTTGACTGGGACCTTGCTAGTACCATGCTTGTTAAACAACAGATAATCTTGGTTGATCGCGTATCTTATAAGTCCTATTTCAACCTTTCCTACCATCTTTTTCGCCTGTTGACCTTGTCTCCCTTGGAATTCCCCAACTACTAGTATGCGCCTGCCTTTTCGAGGGAAAGCTTTAATCTTGTTCATTAGTTTTGGGTCAGCATTAATATGAGACTTAATTCTTTGTCGCAGACTGACAGTGGCTTTTCCGATATAGAGTGGCGTATATCTCTTACCATAGAGCAAGCCAAAGAAATATACACCGGGTTTCTCAGGAATACATTTCAGGTCTTCAGAGTCACAAATGTACGTTACCCATTCTTTGGATCCATCCCGAAGCTCAATAGAATTATGCCATTTAATTTTAAGATCCAAGTTTCTACTCCTCCCAATAAATTTGACTTTATGAATAAACCACAGTTTTGATTATATTGCGACTCCTCGCTGCTCTCAATTGATTTAATTGTCCGTCCGGTGGCAGTGTTATAATTGTCATCAACCAAATTCGAGGTCAATTAAATGCCTGACATTTTTAATCAAATAACTCCAAATATTGAGGGTAACGCCAGACTCAGAACGCCCCAGGTCGAGGGTTTTGGGCATATAAGAGAGCATTTTCAAGCACCCGACGCGGATCGTGAAGTAAGTGTTGTTTTGCCTGTCGGCTGTGGAAAGTCTGGCCTCATTGCAATAACCCCTTTTTCCATGGAGGCTAATCGAGTTCTCGTAGTAGCACCATATGTAAAGATTGCTGAGCAATTACTTCAAAATTTTGATCCCACTTCGCTAGATAATTGCTTCTATACAAAATGCTCTATACTCGACCAGTCCCCTTTTCCGGAGCCATGTGAAATACGCGGTACAACGACAAAC
>JBAZWE010000026.1:0-18541 GCA_041660545.1 Thermoleophilia bacterium | reverse complement strand
TGTGATAACAAATATTGATCAGCTACAGGGTGCAGATAATCGATGGCTCACAAATCTTCCTAATGATTTCTTCGATCTGATTTTGTTTGACGAGGGTCATCATGCTGTTGCCCAAAGTTGGGCGACACTGAGGCAGGCTTTCCCCAACGCAAGAATTGTAAATTTCTCGGCAACTCCACGTCGTGCAGACGGGCAGATAATGCCAGGACGAGTCATATATTCGTTCTCGGTTAGAGATGCAATATCGCAGGGTTATGTAAAAAGGTTGCGTGGCCTCGTTCTGAATCCTGCCAGCTTGCGTTATGTTCGGAATGAAGACGGCCAGGAAGTCGAAGTAACTCTTGATGAGGTATGCAGGTTGGGCGAGGAAGATGCTCAGTTCCGCAGAAGTATCGTATCCTCGGAAGAAACCTTATCAACAATCGTTGATGCTTCGATTAGAGAACTGGATCGTATTCGTCAAGAAACTGGCGACCAGAGACATAAGATAATTGCATCAGCATTAAATTTTCAGCATTGTCATCAAATAGTTGCGGCATTTCAAGCAAGAGGGTGGCGTGCTGCTTTCGTTCATAGCAGACAAGACTCGGCGGCAAACGACAGAATTCTCAATCAACTTGAAAACCATGAATTGGATGTAATTGTTCAGGTTAGAAAGTTGGGCGAAGGCTTTGATCATCCCTATCTGAGCGTTGCCGCTGTTTGCAGTATCTTTGCTGAGCTTTCTCCATTTGTTCAATTTGTGGGACGCATTATGAGGGTAGTCGATCACGACAATCCTGAGAGTCCTAATAATCAAGGTACGGTCGTATTCCATGCAGGTTCTAATGTGGCAAGTAGATGGAATGACTTCCGGGATTTCAGCGAAGCCGATCAAGAATTCTTTGATCAATTACTGCCTATAGAAGCCCTCGACTTTACCAATCGTGAGGAAATAGAAGTCAGCCCGAGGGTTCCGAGACCACGACTGCAGGTGCGGGATCAGACCAATGTGGTGGTACAGGAAATACCTCTTCTACATGACGAAGAGGCGTCTGAAGCGCTTCGCTTATTGCAGGAGAGAGGTTATTCTGCAGAACAGATTACCGAGGCGTTCGAGCATCTTCCCGTGCCAACAACGAGAGTCAGACAAAGACAAGCAAGCAGACAGCAGCTTAATAATAGCGTTCAGAATTTGACAGGAACGCTGTTGCGAGAGAACACTGTCAACTTCGAAGGGCATGACTTGGATAGGAGGCGGCTAAACCTTACAAACTTTCAGGTTATCATTGTGAGAATAAACGCACTTATCAACGAACGCATTGAAGACAAACCACGTAATGATTATTCACAAGATGAATTAGATGCAGCCGAAGCGGAACTACCTTCAATCCGACAACAAATAATCGAGGAGTTTTTCAATGCCTAGACCAAAATCAATGATATCTGGAAAGATTTGCGTGGACAAAGCCAAGAAGGCTCATAATTGTCAGAATAATTCAGCTCACAGAATACAGTGCGGCGACAAAAGGTTGAAAGTTCCAAATGGAAGGTCTTGGGATCATTATTGCTCATCGTGTGCAATTAGTTTTCTTAATAACGATATATCCAAGTTGGGGAATTTGGTTGGGGAGTTAGAAGATTAATTTATGTCAAATGAAAAAGACAAAATTCCAAACGAAAGAAGAGGAGAATGTGCCGAAGAGGCCTTAAGGTCATTCGGAACGGCTTATATATTTGAAAAGCGCGCCAAGAAAATTCGTTGGAAAGTTACCTCGCTAACTTTTTTTGGAATAGCTGTTCCGGCATCCGTTGGCGCAGTTATCGCAACTTATAATATTAGCAGCGAAAACCTGAAATATATTGTTTATACTGCCGGGTCGCTTGCTTTTATTCAGCTATTACTTTCTATCTGGTCTCTGTCCTCCTGTTGGAACCAAAAATTGGCTTATTATCTTGAATCTAAATCCGCGAATTATAGGCTCGCTGATCGTTTTGATAGTCTTGGAAAAACGACTCTACTAACAGCACATGACTTCGATACAGAATTTAGAGTTCTAAAAAATGAAGCAGAAATGAGGACCGTATTAGATTATCAGCATGATGTTTCGGATCGTGAAAAAAGGATGGGGATGAGATCTGCATTACGACGTTTTCAAAGACCGTGCCCTGAATGCAATGAAGTGCCAACCTCAATGAAAAGCACAAATTGCCATATTTGTGGCAATTTTAAAAAGGAGATCTAATTGAGCAATGCATCTGACAAGGTTATTTGTGGTTTTATGAATTTAAGCCCCGATGAACAAGACGAAGCGCTCAATGTAATTATCACTTTCTATGAAGAAATCAATCAGCGTGAGAAGAATCGATTAAAAGGAAAGCTTGAAAAAAGAGCCATTGATCTGGGTCCGACGGGGGGAAGAAGATGTCCATGCTGTGGCAAATAGTTTCTTCACATTAGTTTTAGCTTTTACTGACTTCTAATTCTGTGAAAAAGGAGCGACTTTCATAAAAAATCGCTCCTTTTGTAATGCTGCGGGAATTGGAATTATCGCTAATTACAAAGACCAAACCAGTCACATGTCATCCAACGTCGCCTTCCAGGCCAACCAGGATTCTTAAGAGGTTGCAGCTCCAATTCCTTTTCCTTAATCTTCAGGCAAGCTACGCTTCGGTCCTCGATCCCGATTAGCCCGCAAAAACGTGAACCCAGCGCATTAATTTGGGATACGCCATACGCTAGAAGCTCCTCCCTATACGGAATGAACTCTAAGAGCTCTGCTAGATTGAAGGTCAAGAGACGTTCGTCAGCCAATTTGTTGATATCAGTTTTCCACACTAACGGACCTTTACCTGGCTTTGGAAGAAGTCTTGAAATGGTTAGATCGATCGTGTGGATGCTCCTCCGCTCTGGCTTTCTATTGAAGTCTACCTGCCCTGCATTGCAGATATAGTTATCGCGAACCCACCAACCTGCCTTTTTTGCTTCTTCGACAAGTTCATCCACTGAACGATCATGATTGATACTACGTTCATATAGAGTGAATGAATCTTTATCAGGATCAACATATAGACCTCTGACCCGATTGATTACCAGACCCCTAATGTCTTCGGTCAATGTGCTAACAAGATCTTTCTTCCGCTCGAGAAATCGCTGAACTTCTATCGATGTTAGGTCTGATTTTAAAAGTTCAGTGCCAATTCTGCCTTCCAAGTTGTGAACCTGAAGTTGGGTGATTCCCTTCATGGGTGAGCCCCTTTCAGAGAGTCCGATTGGCGGACATCCAGCGGCTCCCCATCGGAGCAGCAATAGCTCCGTAATATTTATGAAGCCATTGCTACTCCTAAGCTTATCTTTTTAAAGAGCAAAAGTGCCTCCGCATAGTACCATTAATCTATCACTATGTCAACTGCTAAATTAAAAAAATCTATTCCTTCTATGATAAATCACTTTTATTCCTAGCCCTCCTAAGAATTTTTGCCTCAACATCGTCTCCAATTCTGCCCGTATAAGGTGTATCAATGGAAGTAAATTTGGATGATTCTTCGCTTGAGTAACCTCCTTCTTCCTTCCCGCTATTACGGTCATCGTCATTCTCAGTCCTTCCTCTCCCTAGTTGAAAGAAAGTCAATTGTGCAATTCGAAGACCCGCATATAGTTCCAGGGGTACAGAACCATCATTTCTCATTTCGAGTACAATAAAATTTGAACTTCCGGGATGAATCAGATCGGCCGTGATATGAACCATTAGACCCTCACGAGCATAGCTGCTTCTTCCAGACAAACGAGCGCCAACATCATTAGGTAGCTTCACATATTCAAGTGTTTTTGCTTTTACAAATTCCTGTGTGTGGAGAACATACGGATCAATCATTTTCGTTAGATATGTGCGTGCCGGACGCCTATCATGATCAATTTTGACCGGAGAAGTATAACGATGACTAGATAAGATTGTAGTCTCGAATTCTCTTCCTAAACGCAAGTCGATTGTTCCATACTTTGAAATTTGTTCATCCTCATTGATTAGAGGAGTTATCAAAATTCGATCGCGATGATCTTCACTAAGACGCATCCTTTCTCGCAATTCCGACGAAGACATCAATTTCTTTTTAACCCCTTTTCAGCTTCGAGCTTCTTCATACCTTCTGCATAGAAGGTATGAACACTTGCTATGCCTAACGAAGCTAATACCAGCCTATCAAAGTTATGCAAATGCTCCGCTATTTTTTCAAATGGCTTGTCCCAGTCTTTACTTAAATCATCACATTTTCTAAAAAAATCTGTATATTCTTTTGGGTGATAACCGGCCTTGCAAAACCAAGCGGCATCAACGATGGTCGCAACATCACATGGTTTTTCGCTTAAATTCTCAGACTCGTCATCTTGCGCAAGAGTGCATGCTGGCTGCGATATCAGGAGCCTGTTGACATTGTGCATTATATTATCCTCGTTGCCCTCGAAAGATAATGATATTTCGCATTCCTCCGCGGAGGAACGAATCGCATTAAACAAACTTCTACAGATCCCATCAATAGACTCCTCCTTATATTTATTTGTATTTGTTAAAAAACCCATCACCTTACGAAATTCAACTTCATCTTCATAATTTCTGCTTTCTCGTCCAATGATTTCATGAGTCTTAACGAAATATTTTAATTTATCAATCTTCCAGCCTGATGCATCAGCTGATTCAAGGGCTAACTCCATACACCGCGTACGAATAGCCATGGGAGGCTGACAGGAACGATATTTATTCCAACGCAATCTTAAAGGACTATCCATGGGTATTAGCGCCAAAATGTGGCTTAAAAAAGCGGCATAATACGACGGCCCCAAAACACTAAGCCCGTACAAGTCAGAAAAAATTTCCCCAATCCAATCATTCAAGATATGAGGCTTATCCATTTTCGACTTCATTTCTACTATAGCCTGTTTTCGCTCAGCCACGGCCGAGATCTTCAGGTGGTGATCAATGTCATGCCCAATTTCGTGGGAAAGAAGTACCCATAAAAGAGGGTCGTCTTTTTCAATTTTTGGCAGCTTAACAATCCTAATATCATCAACAATGCCAACATCAGTATCAACTGGGGGATCTATCAGCCATGAATATCTATATTCATTCGTCAATACAATAGTCAGATTTTGGAGATCAGGATTGTTTACATTTCTTTTTTGAAACTCTTCTGCAATAGCAAAAAGTTCAGGTCTTGCCCAAGGTGTAGGAGCATATGTCAATCCTTTATTATAACGCATGAATTTATACCAAATTTCGGCTGATGAACCAAGTAAATCGAAAACGACAGAATTATCTTCTAATAACTCTTCATTTAGAAATCTTTGCTCATAAAGATGACCTACTCGTTCACAAAGTGTTTTGTAGTGTAAATCATATGTACCAAGAATTGGTGGGTTTATCCTTTCTTCAAGCGCTTGTTTTTTTATACGTTCTACATACAATCCATATCTAGCTACTTTATCAGCCAAATTAGCGAGAATAATATCAATATAAAAACTATGATCTAATGGATCATCCGCCTGTTTTGTAACCATGTTTTTAGATGAATTGTTCATCTAATTGCTTATCTAAATTTCTAGAGAGATCTCGAAAGAAATCCTGTAATTCATTAATTTCATTTCTTGGCAGTTGAGCTCCCTCCATAATCTGTTGCAACTTCTCAATTATTCTGGCAGGGTTTGAGTCATCAAGAAGATCTTTAGATTTAAGTCCGGAGTAAGCATTTTCACAGGCTTGAACAGCCCATCGCTCGCCAGGTTGAAAATGAGCCCGAAATTCATCCCCTTGTTTGACACATTTTACAAAATCACGAAAAAAACAAACCGCATCATCCAACATTTTCTTACAATAATTATCTAAACCTTTTAGCTTGACTGCCCCGAGAGCATAAACTGCATCTGACGCAATCTCGCCACCATTTATAAGAATATAATGATTATTCTCACCTCTGGGCGAAATCATTTTCCCTCCTCCTTATCTGAAAGATGTATCATCACTGTAGGATACTGTTTTTTCTTATCAGCGTAAAGAAGTACCTTTTTAGAAAACGGCACAGTTCTTTGACTGTGCCGTATTGTGCTGATTTTAGCGCATGATGCTTTTGACCTTACCAACAGCCGCAATAATGACCGAATCCAGTAACTGTATACCCAAAATCTCGCATGAGTTCTTGAGCCGTTCAGTTATCTGATGATCCTCTTGGCTGGGTTCAGCATTGCCACTTGGATGATTGTGAACCGCTATGACGGCTACCGTTCCGTTGATGACAGCCTTCCTCATGACGTCCGCAGGACGCACGAGACAGGCGTTCACACAGCCGATAGCCGTCGGCTCTTTTTCAATCACCTGATTCCTGGCGTTAAGGTGCAGAATCCAGAAGCACTCTCGATCAACTAGCGCCTCTTCTTCCATGTTATGACTTACGAAGTCAGCAACGTCTTGCGGGGATCGGATAGGTTCCCCCGTGGCGATCTCCTTGACCTTCAACAGTTCAAAGCTCATCGCTATTACCTCCACTTTTCTCAAAGCCCTGCTCGATGATGTTTGAAAGCCATTGGTTCAGAAAGACGTTTAAGTCCTTCTTGGCTTTCAAATTGACCTGGCTAGGCGATGGGTAGACCTGCTGGTAGCCGAAGCTGTCCTGATAGGTCAGCGCCTCAGCCATCTTCATTTCCGGATATACCCTCACTTCCATATCCGGGTCCGGTATCATGTCGCCGTTCTGCTTGAAGTAGTGGCTCAGGGCGATAGTTACCGATTCCTCGTCTCCGTAGAGCCTGTCCAGGCTCAAGTCCATGAAGCCGTGAGCCTCGAACTTCATGTACGCCGGGATGACCGTCAGGTCACCCAGAATCCTTTCCAGCTTCTTGAAGATCCTTTCGTTGATTGTAGGTGCCATTTTTTTCCTCCTCGGGTTGGTGTGCGGGCATGCGAATGCCAGCACGGGTTTTGGGACATGCAAATCGGGTGGGGTCGTGCTGATGTGGATGGAAGGTACTTTGAGCTTTCAGCCCGGCTCAGGGGCGCTTACCCGCAGCCTGAGCCGGACCTTCCGCAGCCATGTAAGGGGCAATACCTACTAATGTTCAAGGTGCGTGGTAAGTTTTACGGAAAAGAGCTTCGTCCTTTTGGGAATCTCGCCCTGAAAGCTCTTGCCCTTTCGGGCTATTCCAACAATGAAGTTGGTAAATCTATGAAGGGAGAAAGCCAAATGCTTCCAAGGGGGCTGTCATTCTGAATTTTGGAGAAGGTCGTAAACAGGAACATCTGCCTTCCCCCCACTTTCCCTGTTGCCTGTCTCAAATTGTCCAGGCGTCTATCACTTTCGCAGACCGTCAGGACGCGAAAGTTATTAAATCCGTATTCCTCTGTATATTGACGTGATTTCCAGTATCTCTTGTACGCTGTTACTTTCTCGGCAAATCTCGACAGCGTTTCCGTTCCTAAATCCACTTCCAGGAAGAAGATGCATTTTCCGCGCCCTGTCTGAATTCCAAAGAATGCATCAGGAGCGACAACGAAATACTTCTTCTTGCCTCCGGTCATGGAAATGCGCCTCAGGTGTGATCTGTCTCCACGCTGATAGAAAAGCAGCTCCTCACGTCTGCCTGCCAATGCCGTGTCGAGGCAAACTCTGATTTCCGAAACTCCGAGGGTGTGTTCCAGGAATAGAAACTCAACGCGATTGTTGGCGCGGTTCCACCTCACTTTGCGCCGGTCGATCTCAAGAGCTGTGGCGACAACGTCTGCCCCTCGCTTGTCGAGAGCATACGCAGCCTGCGCTGAACCAACAGCAACAGGCTTGACGAGTCTGTCGAGGAAATGATGCTCTTCGAGCTTCTTCAGCCTCATGTTGCAAGCCGAAACTGAGGCATTGGAGAAATGAAGCCGCTGAATCTGATCACGCTTCAAGAAGCGATTTCCGTAAACGCTAAGAATGATGGATACATCCCTAGCTGTCAGCGACATTGGCGATATTCGGTTGTTTCTTCTTGCTGTTTTCATTTTGTTTTCCGTTTTAAAAACCAGGGGAAATTAAGCGACCGAAGGGAGCGCCGTCTGGCTGATAAGCCAGACTTCCCGCGCCTCGCCGACGAGACGAAGGAACGAGGGAAACTGCAAGTCGAGGGGCGGGAAGTCGGGCTTCGTTTGTGCCTTCCAAACGAAGACAGACGGCGCTGGATTTAAGTGGGCTAAATGCCCCGCAAATTCAGTTAATTTCCCCCTGGTGGTTTTAATGTTTTTCAAGGTTTTGGGTCTTGTAATGGGGTCTTGCATCGGATTGCAAGGGGTAATGCAAGGAGCTCACTTCTGTGGATCGGTGGTGGGTTTCTTGTGGGAAGGGTCGGACTTGGCATTTTTAGCGGCTTCCGCTTCTTCCCTGATTTCATCTTCTGCTGCCCCCAAGAAAGCGGTTACTAGTAAGTTGAGCTGCATTTCCACTTTCTTGCGGTCAACGCCTTCCGGCAGGTTATCGAGAATGTCGTATTTCTTGGTCATGATTGCCTCCTTGGTTGAACTTTTGGTTCCTGGACGGGTTCAAGATTACCGGACTGCTTTCGTTCTTCAAGAATCTCTTCCGCCAAATCCAGGAAAGCGTCGATCATTCTCTGAAGCTCATACTGGGCCGCTTTCATGTCTATTTTCTTGGGGAAGACATCGATCATTTTTACCTCTCTGAACCAATTAAACGTATACTTACGATATAGTGAGGGAAAAAGAAACGGGTTTTCTGACCCGTATTCGCCCTCGGCTGCTATTTGTATATCCAAAATATCGTAGTATTACAGATGTGTCAATAGGAAAGTTATCCACAGTAATCGGCTAATAAACTATTGATTCATTGATATGACTGGATTATAGTAGCCATACTAAAGAGGCAAACTTACGATAGAGATAAATATGAATTTTGGCGATAAATTAAGACAATTAAGGCGTGAACGGGGCATTACCCAGGATCAGTTGCGGGAGAAAATGGGCTATGCCACCAACAGCTACGTTTCCGACGCTGAACGCGGGAAGTTCATCCCCCAGCCAGACAAGCTGGCAAAGTGGGCTGATGCTCTGGGGATGACCTATGAGGAAATGGAAGACGTGCTTTTGGAATACAGACTGCAAGATCTCGGTTTGGATGACCCCGGTTTCACGCTTATGTTCAAAGAAGTCCCGAATATGGACAGAGAGGAAAAGCAGTCATTAATTAGAGCTTACGAGGCTGTCATGAGGGCCAGGAAAGGCAAGAGGAAGAAGAAGTGAAGCGAGTAATCGACAAAGCAAATGAAATGAACCGGCAGTACGGAAATGACCTGGACCAGATAGCGGAAAGTCTAGGCCTTGCTGTCATTTACGAAAAAATGACTGGCTCATCCCGGGAAGTTTATTTTCAAGAAGCTAGTTCGATTGTTATCCGTGAGGATCTACACAGAAGAGAAAAACGTGAACTGATCGCTCACGCTATCGGCCATCACCTGCTTCATGCCGGAAACCATCTATCCATGCAGAAGCGGATTTATTCATTTGGAAATTATCACGAGAAACAGGCCAACGTTTTCGCTGCTGTTCTGCTGATGCCAAGCGATGATCTGCAAACAGTGATAAGAGCAAGGCCGAGGATTGATGAAATTGCTGATAATTTCCATGTTACAGATGAGCTGGTAAGGCTTAGGCTATTGGTCTGGGCGAACTTTGAAAAGACGAAGATAGAAAGAACTTTATCTAGACAGTGAAAGGTCTCATTGATTTTGAGAGAGGTCGAGCTAGTGACCGCTTAGTAGAACTTCTACTACTGGATCATTACCGCAGCCAGTCCTCTGTTTGTAGAACTCAACGCCCATACCGACTCCATATTCATCAATTAAGTCTTCCACCTTCTGTTTACACTCTTTGTAGGCAGCGTCCTGGGACTGGGAGGATCCGTAACCGAACGTGGATTCGTGGTTTGGGGTGGTGTCGTTGATGGCTCTGTTGTTCTGCCAGATACCGACACCGATGAAGAGGCCAACCGCGATGGCGACGACGGCCATGATGGCCCAGAATACTTTCCAGTTGAAGTGGCGCTGCCCAGGAATGTTGGATGTGGGTGTTGACATGGTTCGGTTAGATTACATGGTAAATCGTTTTTGTTAAAGAGGTGACGGCGAATCCAAGATAAAAAAGTATTGACAGATAATTTCACTGTGTTACCATAATAACGGCATGATTATGCCTAAATAGAGGTAAGTATGTTATCCACATTAATTACATCCAAAACGAGACGGCGCTTGATAATACTTTTCCTGACTCATCCCGAGCAGAAGTATTACCAGACGCAACTGATCAGGGACTTTGAGTTTCCTTCTTCCCTTGTCCAAAGTGAACTGAAAAAGCTTACGGCAGCGGGCATTCTTAATTCTGAAAAGGAAGCTAATATTCGTTACTTCCGAGTTAATAAATCCTTTCCCATTTACAGCGAGCTAAAGAGCATTGTCTACAAGACGGTAGCGCTTGCTGATCCTATGCGAGAGGCCCTTGAAAAAATTGGAGACATCAAGATTGCCTTCATTTATGGATCAGTCGCTAAAGACACTGAAAACATGGGTTCTGACATCGATCTGATGGTAATCGGCAATCCCAGTATGGATGAACTTGCCACGGCCGTTACGAAGGCTGAGAAGGGGCTTTCGCGAGAGATTAACTTCACAGTCTTTGAACCGGCAGACTGGAAGAAAAACTTGAAAGAGAAGAAAGGCTTTGCTACCACTGTTTTTAAGGATAAGAAAATATTTTTAATGGGGACTGAGGATGAATTACGAAAGATTAGTTAGAGAAGGTGCCATCGAGCGGATCTCCACCAGCGATGGCGAGATCGCCGATCACATCAGAAAAGCCCGGCACGATATTGCCGTAGCTCAAAACGTCAAGAATATTGATCTTGATTGGGCTTTTACCATTGCCTATAACGGCATCCTGCAGGTCTCCCTGGGCTTCATGTACTCAAAAGGCTACCGCCCCAAAGGTGAAGCCAAGCATTACAACACCTTCCGCTTTTTACAGGAAGCCCTGCCTGCTTCTTATTCAAGTCAGATCGCACGGCTTCAAAAACTCAGAAAGAAAAGAAACAGGGCTGTCTATCAGCAAATGGACTCGGTGTCAGAGAAAGAGGCCAAGGACATAATCTCGTTTTCCGCCAGCTTCCTTGAAGATGTTTCTGAAATCATGCCGGAAAAGATAATTGAGCAAAGCAGGGAATCATGAACTGTGTAGTTTATCTTCGAGTTTCCACCAAAGACCAGGCCCTTAAGGCAGACAGCGAAGAGGGCTATTCCATCCCTGCCCAACGTGACGCCTGCGTTAAATACATCAAGGAGAAGGGCTGGAAGCTGATTGACGAGTATTTGGATCGCGGGGAGTCGGCAAGAAGCGCCCGCCGTCCCCAACTCCAGGAAATGCTCGGGCGGATTGCAAAACAAAAAGATGTTCAGGTCGTCATCGTCCATAAAATCGACCGCCTGGCGCGGAACATGGAAGATCACGTCGCCATTAAAGCGATTCTCACAAAAGCAGGTTGCTCTCTTGTCTCCGTCGTTGAGAATTTTGAAGATAACGCTTCCGGCCACCTTGTCGAGGGCATCCACGCTCTCATGGCTGAATTTTATTCGGCGAACCTGGGGGCGGAAACAAAAAAAGGAATGGTCCAAAAGACCAAGCAGGGCGGATGGGCGGGCATGGCTCCGCTCGGATATTTGAACATTCAGACGCCCATGAATGGCCGCCTACTTCGGTCAATTGAAGTTGATGAAGAAAGAGCGCCATTCGTAAAACAGCTTTTTGACCTGTACGCCACTGGCGATTTCTCGCTGAATGAACTTGAAGAGAAACTGTATAAGCTCGGATTTCGGAGCAAAGGCACGGCGAAGCAGCTGCCCGGGAGGGTCCATAAGTCCCGGCTGGCTTCCATGGTCCAAAATCCTTTCTACATAGGAACGATCCGCTGGAACGGTATCGAGACAAAGGGGATTCATCAGCCACTGATTTCCAAAGACCTGTGGGACAGGGTTCAGGAGGTTGTGAAGGTCAGAAATGTGGCTGGCGAGCGCAGGCGGAAGCATCCTCATTACCTTCGCGGAACGGTCTATTGCGGGGAATGCGGCTCAAGGATGTCTTCTGACATAAAAACCAAGAACGGCAAGGAATATCTGTATTTCTACTGCCTAGGGCAGAAGAGGCGCAATGGTTGTAAGCAAAAATACATTTCCGGTGAAGACCTCGAAAAGCTGATTGTGGATACATATAAAACGTTTCAGATGCCTGAGGGGCTTCGGAAAAAACTAAGCGACCGGTTTGAGCAGCAGTTCCTGGACAGGCAGGCCAATACGATCAATGAACAGCAATTCGTCACCCGGCGCATGGCCAAGCTGGCGGATCAGCGGCTGAAGCTCATGGACGCCTATTATGCCGGGGCTGTGCCCTTGGAAGTATTGAAAAAAGAACAGGACAGAATCAGCGGTGAAATCGAGGATTGTCAGGGCAGGCTGGAGTTTATGAAGGACGGCGACAACGAAATTAGGGAATCAATAGACATGGCGCTGGAGATGGCCTCGAAATGCCACATGGGATACAAGAAAGCCAGTCCTGTAGTCAGGCGGAAGTTCAATCAGGTTTTCTTCAAGAAGCTTGAAATTAAAGACAAGGAAATTAGTAAGCGGCGTTTCACTAACATTTATAGCTTAATACTCGATTCAGGTTCGAGTAAGGGTGAAATGGTAGCGGTGGCAGGACTCGAACCTGCGACACGCGGATTATGATTCCGCTGCTCTAACCAGCTGAGCTACACCGCCCCGTATGCAGTCATTCTGAGGAGTGAAACGACGAAGAATCCCGATTGATGCTTCTCTTTGCGAGATCCTTCGCTTCGCTCAGGATGACAATCTAGCGTGACCCTTCGCGGCGTATATCCTCGAGCGAAGGGCTCAGGATGACAAACTTGGTTATGGAGCCCGGTTACGGACTTGAACCGTAGACCCCCTCCTTACCATGGAGGTGCTCTACCAACTGAGCTAACCGGGCTCGTTGCGCGGATCAGGGCATCGCGTTCATCAATGCCGGATGCCGAACCGCTGTTGCTTGATGCTTCGCTTCTATGGTGGAGGAGGCTGGATTCGAACCAGCGTAGGCGTCGCCAACGGATTTACAGTCCGCCCCCTTTAGCCACTCGGGCACTCCTCCAGATAAAACATGCGCGCTTTTCTTCCAGCTTGGGCGCGCACAGGCGACGCTAAATATTAAGGAATGCAGGGCAGGTTTTCAAGCTGCCCGTCAGGGGAAAATTATAACACAGGGTAATTATCGACCGCGTCGTGCTATCTGTGGAATACTTATGCCCCCACAATGACAAAAGGAGAACTCATGCCCGCGGGTTTCATTCCCAACAACTGGCAGGACCTGTTGATCGTTGCGACGGCCATCCGCCTGGGGCTGTTTGAGGCATTGGACCAGAAGCCGGGAAGCGCCGCGGATCTCGCCCTGCGCATGGGATATGACCAGCGCGCCACCGGCATGCTTTTATCGGCGCTGGCCGAGATGAAGCACGTACGACAGGCAGGAGATATCTTCCATCTTGCTCCCGGGATGCGTGCAGTCGCCATCGACAAATCCAGCCCCGCATATTCGCCTTACGCCATCCTGCACTCCTGGAATCTGATGGAACGCTGGCTCACGATACCCGACGTTGTCAAAACCGGCCGGCCGGTGAAGCGTTCTTATACGCGCGAACGCCGTGAGGTGTTTATCAGGTCCATGGACGATAATTCCCGGTCGGATGCTCCCCGGATCGTCAAAAAATGCCTCGAGCAAAAGCCGGCACTGCGCAGCGTCATCGACATCGGGGGCGGCCCCGGGACTTACGCGCGCCTCTTCGCCGAGCATGGCATCAAGGTGACCATCCTTGACCGGCCCGAAGTCATCGAAATGATTAGAGACGAGCTGTCGGACATAGCGGAGATCAGCCTGGTGTCTGGAGATTTCACCCACTGGCTGCCGCCGGAACGCTTCGACCTGGCCATACTCGGAAACATCATGCATATTTACGGTCCCGAAGAGAACCAGGAGCTGCTGCTGAAGGTGCGAAACGTCTTGAACCCGGGCGGAGTTGCTGCTATCGTCGATATAGTACGCGGACGCAGTTCCAGGGCTGCTCTTTTCGCCATGACGATGCTCGTCAACACTGAAACAGGCGGCACCTGGACAGAGGATCAGTACATCTCGTGGCTACGCGAGGCCGGCTTTGGCAACGTGAAAATAAGTGACCTGGAGAAACGCGATTCCCAACTCATACTCGCCGACCTCCTGTGATATGCGCTACACCATCAGTATTCATGGAGTTGGTTTTTTTTGATTGTTATTTTTCTGCTTTGCCTGGGGGCTCTGCTCCTTAACCTGCCATTTGGTTTCTACCGCGCTTATCTGAGAAAATTTTCCTGGCAGTGGTTTTTGGCGATTCACCTGCCTGTGCCGTTCATCTTCATCATGCGGATCACGAGCGGTACGAGCTGGACGATAATTCCGGCGCTTGTCGCCTGCGCCGTCGCGGGACAGCTGCTGGGCGGTTTTTTGGGAGGCCTCTGGATTCAACAGCAGACTGTCAAGGAAACGGTAAAGGAAAATGAACGTTAAGATCACGAACAAATTAAGGAAGCTCTTCGGCGGCAAGCCCGTCCCTCTCTGCCCCACTTGCCAGTACGACTGGCGTTCCGCGTGTCATAACCTCGAGAGGCCGCACGTCACCGAATGTGACGAGTACAAGAAGCGTTTTTAAAACCCGCGTAATATCTGTTCTTGGCGGGATTTTTGTTTGCGCCGCCTTCACTGCCTGACCCGCGCTTCAATCAGGTTGAGCTGTCCGGCTTTCCGTAACCACCCCCGCCGGGCGTCTCGACGGTGATGGTATCACCGGCGTCGAGCGGCATCGTCAGCTTGCCGGCGACTTCCTTTCCATTGATGAGGTTCCTTCCCGGCCTGCCCGCTTCACCGCCTGCGGCCCCCTTTGGCCCGTGCCGGCGGCGGTCCGACAGCAGGGAGAGTCTCGCTGGCTTCAGCAACCGCAGCGACCTTATTACTCCGTCGCCGCCATTATGAAGGCCGGCTCCCCCCGATCCGGTGCGAAATTCGTAACGCTCGACTCTGACGGGAAAGGCCATCTCCAGAGCCTCGACCGGAGTATTGAGCGTGTTTGTCATTCCCAGATGGATACCACTGGCGCCATCCCTGTCCGGACAGGCGCCGGCGCCGCCACCGATCGTCTCGTAATAATTGAACCGGTCCTTCGGTTCGTCACTTCCCAGGATCAGGTTGTTCATGGTCCCCTGCCCCTGAGCCGGCAACGGCATGGCCTGCGAAAGCGCCAGCACCAGCGTGTCGGCGATCCGCTGTGACGTTTCAACGTTACCCGCTACCACGGCTGCGGGCGGACGTGCGTTTAAGAGAGAACCTTTAGGCGCCTTGATCCGCACCGGTTTTAGCGCCCCGGCATTCGGAGGAATATCCGGATCGGTCACGGCTCTGAGAACAAAATAACAGGCTGAGCGCGTGACGGGCATGGGGCAGTTGAGATTGCCTTCTTCCTGGTCTGATGTGCCGTCGAAGTCGATTGAGATCCCGTCTCCCTGCACGGTGACCGTGACGGCGATCTTTAAATCCTGTCCGTTGCGCTCGAGAAAATCCAGGGCGCTGAAAACACCGTCGGGCAGAGCCCGGATCGCCGCCCGCATGCGCCGCTCACCATATTCGAGCGTCGCTTCCATGGCCGCCAGAACATTGTCCCGGCCCTGACCCTCGATAAGCTCCAGCAGACGGCGCTGCGCGACTCGCACGGCGCCGATCTGGGCCTGAAGATCGCCCCGGCGCTCCCGTGAATTGCGCATCCGCGACAGCAGCCCGGTAAGGAACTCCTCCTGGAAAACACCGGCGGCAATAATCCTGGACGGCGGAATGACAACACCCTCATCCTCCAGCGACCGGGATCCTGCGGGCATGCTGCCCGGCTCGCTGCCGCCTACATCAGCATGATGCGCGCGGCTGGCGGCATAGGCGACGATCTCGTCACCTATCGATACCGGTGCGACGATGGTGATATCGGGAAGATGGGTGCCGCCGTGAAAAGGATCGTTGAGGATAAAAAAGTCACCGGGGTCCGGACTTTCCTCCAGAACCGCCGCGACCGCGTCGGGCATGGCCCCCAGGTGTACGGGGATATGCTCGGCCTGGGCTATCATCAAACCGGACGCGTCAAAAAGCGCCGTGGAACAGTCACGCCGCTCCTTGATATTGGTGGAATATGAAGCCCGCACCAGCGCGGCGCCCATCTCTTCGCAGATAGAACGAAAGGCGGATCCAAGCACCTGGATCGTTATGGGGTCGAGCCGGCCCAAGTTACGCACCCGCCCCCGATTGAGAAAAAGTGCTGTATAAGACGCTCTTCAAAATATGCGCTCCAGCCAAAGATTGTCCGACTTATCAATATTCGCCCGCCACCCTGGCGGTACCACCGTCGTAGCTTCGTCTTCCTCGATCACAGCGGGGCCGGGCACCTCTTGCGTGCCTAACGCATCGCGCCGCCAGATCCCGGCCTCGTGCCAATGCCCACCGAAATACGCCTGTCTTGTGTATACACTGCCGCTCCCGGGCGCTGAGGCGTCCAGCGTTGGTCTCATGTGCGCGACGAGCGCCGTCAGCCTGATGTTCACCAGCTCTACCTCTCCGTCCTCTGCCCGGTAACCATAGATATTCATATGCTCATCTTCGAATGCCTCGACCGCGGATTCGATATCCAGCGGCTTATGGACCAAAACCGTGAGTTCGTGGGACTGACCCTTGTAACGCAAGTCCGCCCTGCGCACGAAATCGGCTCCTAGAAGCTCGGAGGCCGCCATGATTTCGAGGGCGCCGTAGGCTGATTCGATCTTCCGTGAGTCGGGCTCACCCGGCGCATATACGGTCTGAACCCAGTCCCTTCGCCGGTCCCCCACCACCAGGCCCAGTGCCGAGAGGACACCGCAACCATCGGGCACCAGAACCCGGCCGATGCCCAGTTCGTCCGCCAGGTCGGCGCCATGCATCGGACCGGCCCCACCAAAAGCCGCCAGCGCGAATTGTCTGGGGTCGTGGCCTCGCTCGACGCTGATCACCCTGAGCGCCTTTAGCATCTCCGAATTGGCGACACGCCTGATTCCCAGCGAAGTCTCCTCCACGCTGATTCCAAGTTCCACGGCCAGAGACGAGACGGCCTTTTTTGCGGCGGCCTCATCCAGGGCCACGCCACCAACTCCTCCCAACCTCTCACCCAGGTAGCCGAGGCACAGGTTCGCATCGGTTACAGTGGGTACTACGCCGCCGTGTCCATAACAGGCAGGTCCTGGCTGAGCTCCCGCGCTTTGAGGCCCGACCCTGAGCGCTCCGCCGGCGTCGATCCAGGCGACGCTGCCTCCACCCGCGCCGATCGTGTGTATGTCTACCATGGGAAGCGCGACCGGCACACCACCGATATCGCGCCCGTTCGTCGTTCCAGCCTCTCCCTCCCGGATCAGGGTGACATCGGTGCTTGTCCCCCCCATATCAAAAGCAATCAAGTTGTCAACTTGACTCCGGGCGCCCGAAAACACGGAACCGACCACCCCGGCGGCCGGCCCCGACAGAAGCAGAGGCGCCGCGCTTTTTAGGGCTTTTTCCAGCGGTAACACGCCCCCGCTCGATTGCATGATCTCCGCTTGCGGTAACCCCGCAGCTTCCGTCCCCTCTTTCAGGCTGAGAAGATAACGGGCCACCACCGGTGTCAGATAGGCGTCGACAGCCGTCGTGCTGAAGCGCTCGTACTCGCGGAACTGCGGCAGGACTTCACTTGACAGGGAAACATGCACGTGTGGTAATTCCCGCCGGATGAGCTCTCCCAGCAGAAATTCGTGTGAGGGATCCATGAAGGAAAAAAGCAGGCAGACAGCGACAGCCTCGGGGCCAATCGCCCTTATTTCGTCGACGACCCGGTTCATCTCCTTGGCGGTCAATTCCAGTTCGACCCCCCCGGGCGCCACACGCTCACTTACAGCCAGTCTCATGGCGTCAGGTATAAGTGTTTCCGGTCTCACCGGGCACAGATCATACAAGCAAGGCCGGTTCTGCCGCCCGATTTCGATTATGTCTCGAAAACCCGCGGTGGAAACCGAGACCGTGTGCGCGCCTTTGTGCTCCAGCAACGCATTGGTTGCGGTGGTCATCCCATGGGCAAAATAGTCGACATCACGCGGCTTTAAACCAGCCTGGCCGATAACACGCCGGGCGGCCTCAAGCACACCTTCAGACTGATCCCGGGTGGTGGGAACCTTGGCTCGAAACAGCCTGCCTGAGCAGACCATGACCGCGTCTGTAAAGGTGCCGCCGACGTCGACCCCCAGCATGACCGGCTGCGACGCGCCCGATACCTGAGACTCCATACTCTCCTGAGCTTTGGGATTCACCGGCTTTGGAGGTGTGCCAGCAGGTTCAGAGATTCCCATACGAACAGCCAGACCAGCGTGATC
>JBAZWE010000025.1:0-22883 GCA_041660545.1 Thermoleophilia bacterium | reverse complement strand
ATCACGGCCAGTCTCGGCCAGCAGCTTCGACAGATCCGGACAGACCGGGTCGGCGAAGGAGACATGCGCCACGCAGCCGTCGCCGAAGAAAGTGGAGCGGCGCTGGCGGGTGCGGTCGATGAACTGGTCCGGGATGACGATGTGGCCGGGCTCGATATGCTTCTGCATGCTGCCCACGGCGCTGGCCGAGATGATCCACTCGACTCCCAGCTGCTTCATGGCCATGATATTGGCGCGGAAGGGCAGATCGGTGGGCATGATACGGTGGCCCTTTCCATGCCGGGGTAAAAAGCAGACCTCCCGGCCGGCGATCTCGCCGATAGTGATGGCGTCGCTGGGTTCGCCGAAAGGAGTATTTACTCGCTCTATCCGTGGATTTTCCAGCAGCTCGTAGAAACCCGAACCACCAATGACTCCGATTCTTGCCTCACCCATTGCAACTCCTTAAGAAAACGTTTCCGAACAATGAAGAATTATATAACACCGGCGCAAATAAAACTCCGGGGAACGATACCGATTTTTTGCAGGAAGAAAGCAGATAGCAACAAGACAAGACGCATGTTGACGCTATTCAAAAGGTACGATAGACTGATTTCCACACTAACGTACCACAATGTATCTTTCTGAAAAAACAATAAAAAACCTGGACGTAAAGCTTGCTGCCTTAAATTCACTAAGGCCCGTTTCGCCGACGGTTCTAAAAAAAATCATGGAGCAGTTCGAGATCGAGATGGCATACAACTCGAACGCAATCGAAGGCAACTCCCTTACCCTCAAAGAAACGTATTGGGTGATTCGGGAAGGCATCACGATCAAGGACAAGCCGCTCAAGGACCATCTGGAGGCCAAAAACCAGCATGAAGCCCTGGATTACCTGTATGAACTGGTTGAACATGGGAAGAAAAACACAATATCAGAAGTCCTGATAAAGCAGTTGCATGCATTGGTGGTCCGCGATACGGAGCGGGATGTTGCCGGCAAATACAGGGAAGGCGACGTTATCATCGCAGGCAGCAACCACAGGCCGCCCGGTCACACGGAAGTCTCGCCAGAAATGCGGGAGCTGGTTTCATGGCTCGTGGATAACAGAAAAAAATACCATGTAGTTGAACTTGCGGCGTTGCTCCATCACAAGCTTGTATTCATCCATCCTTTCTGGGATGGCAACGGCAGGATGGCTCGTCTGGCTATGAATATCCAGATAATGGAAGCCGGATATCCCCTGGCGATAATTTTGAAAAATGACAGGAAAAGATATTATCGTGTATTGGGAGAAGCTGACGAGGGCAGGTATGGTCCACTGTGTGAGTTCGTGGCACAGGCAGTAATCCGCTCACTAAATATATATCTCAGCACGATCGCTCCAACAAGAAAGAAAGATGAAAAATATGTAAGTCTGAAGGTGCTTGCCACGCAATCCACATATTCCCCTGCCTACCTGAGAAAACTGGCTACGCAGGGAAAGCTCGAGTCATTCAAGGAGGGCCGGAATTGGCTTTCGTCAAAAAGAGCGCTCAGAGAGTACATGGAAAGCAGAAAAAGAATTCGTGGTTGACGATTATCAGTAAATATCATTTTAAGGAGGTCAAAAATGGATGATGATAATAACATTGCGGGTAGCGGGCAAGCGGGAAAAGACGTACCGGCTTCCGGTGACGAGGAGCTAAATGACAAGAACCCGGAGAAGATGAGCGAAGAAGAGCTGCGCGCCGAACTGGAGAAGCACTTTCGCGAACAGTCGGTTTCGGACCTCGTGGTGCAGTTCATGGTGACCTTGAGCAACCTCGCCTATATGAAGATGGGAATCACGGAAGAGACGAAAACGTCAAAGGATCTTGGGCAGGCAAGCCTGGCCATCGACGCATTCAAGACGCTGCTTTCGGAAACCGGCAAGCGCCTGCCAGAGCAGGACGCCAAGGCGCTTGAGGGAGCACTATCGAGCATGCAGCTGACATTCGTCAAGGCGAGCTCGCCGGAATAGGGGAAAGCCACCCGGTTTGTGCAGGCTCGCATCCGGGCTTGAGCCACGAAGAACATTCCCGGGACTCTTTCAGATATAAAATCTGACAAAGGATGCTATCCTTAAATATAGACTTCAGCACCTGCAGGAGAAATCATGCCCAACCGCATCGACAGAGAACTCCCATCAAAACCGGAAACCGCCTGTAAATATCTGTACCAGGATAAGGCCCAGTACCGTACAGCGCGGGATATCTGGATCTGCACCAAGGATGATCGCTTCTGTGAGGTTTCACGTAAAAAAGCCGGTCAATGTTTCCTGGGAAAGTGGTGCGAACGCTGATCGCCCACATCTTTACGCTCGCCTGTTTACATAAAAACCCTTTACTTCCCCCGTTTTACTACATTCCGCTACAGTAATTTCACCCTATAACGTTTCAATATGAATCATAATGATACAGATTGAAACGGTTTTTTCTATATGTTATATTCTTAAAGTTTGGCGCGAGGGTACCTGTCGGGATTGCAAATTGCATCATGATAGGGAGTTCCATCGGCACAGACTTCGGACGGGATCTGGTTTCTGTTTGTAGAGAAAGAAAGATTACCTCTGTTTACGGGCAACTCTCTCTTTCTGCAAGCTATACACCTGGCATATTTGGGTACGATTTGGGTGCAGAGGTCCTGGCTCTACCAAATATTTTACGTATAACAAGTACTAAGGAGGAGCATGTCTAAAAAGCGAACGTTATTCTTTACCGTCGCCCTGATGATACTCATGGCGATTTTCGTAGTGGGGATGGTCCAGGCGGCAACCGGCCCCGACCCGGCCAATCCCGGTGGAGCGGAGTCTTCAATACCATGGTGGGGCTGGCCGCTGATATTGCTCGTCGTGACCTTCCTCATGGGGATCCTGGCCGTGCTAGGCGGTGTCGGCGGCGCGGTTTTATACACGCCGATCATCGGTGGTTTCTTCCCCTTCGGCATGGACTTCGTCAGGGGCGCGGGTCTGCTGGTAGCCCTGGCCGGCTCGCTGGCCGCCGGGCCTGGTCTGCTCAAGAAGGGCCTGGCCGATCTGAGGCTTGCCATCCCGGTGGCGCTGATCGCCTCGACCACCGCCGTCATGGGCGCCATGGTAGGTCTTGCCCTTTCCGACGCGATCATACAGACGACGATGGGCCTGGCCATCCTCGCCATCGTCGTCATCATGTTCCTGGCCAAGAAATCCGAGTATCCGGACGTTCAGCAGGCTGACAAGCTCTCGAGTATCCTCAGGATCAGCGGCGTCTATCACGAACCTTCCTCAGACAAAGACATCAACTGGAAGATACACCGCACCATCCCGGGGCTGATCATGTTCATCGGCATAGGCTTCATGGCCGGCATGTTCGGACTTGGCGCCGGCTGGGCCAACGTGCCGGTACTGAACCTGGTCATGGGCGCTCCGCTGAAGGTCTCGGTTGCGACGAGCAAGTTCCTGCTGGCCACGACCGACACTTCCGCCGCATGGATGTATCTCAACGCCGGCGCGGTCATTCCCATGATCGTAGTCCCGTCGATCATCGGCATCATGCTCGGCTCGCTGGTGGGAGTGAAGATTCTGGCAAAGACCAAACCATCGGCCGTACGGGTAATCGTGCTGGTCATGCTTATATTTGCGGGATTGCGGGCCCTGCTTAAAGGTACGGGAGTCTGGGCATAATACAATCCGCTGCAGGAGCCTGTCTTTAAGTTGCGGATTTAAGTGAAAGGGAGTCAGTTTTGGAAGGAAAAGCCATAAAAAATCCGGTTGCTACCCCGGGCGCGAGTGTCGAGCAGAAACGCTACGGCGCGATCCTGGATGTCGCCATGAAAGTCGGGCTTCTGGTGCTCGTAGTCTCATTTATACTCTATCTGGTCGGCTTCCCCAAGCCGTTTATTCCGGTCGAGGATGTTTCCAGTTACTGGACTCTGAAACTCCATAGCGTAGTCAATGGAGAAGAAACCGGATACCTGCATAAAACCGGTATCGAGCCCGGCTGGGCCTGGGCAAGCTCGGATAACCTGAAAAAGAGCGATTTCCTGACCTTCGCGCCTATCGCTTTCCTGGCGTCCGTAACCGTAATCTGTTACCTGTCGATCCTGCCGATCTTTCTAAAACGCAAAGATTATATTTATGCCGCGCTGGCAGTTACTGAAGTGCTCGTACTGGTGCTGGCGGCATCCGGCATTCTCCCCTCTGGAGGTCACTGATATGTCAGAAGTCTGCCCGATAAACAACCTGGGAAAGATCTTGCTGAGCACGGATGGTTCCGAGTTCAGCTCCGGCGCCGTCGCTGAGGCCATCAACCTGGCCGGCAAGTGTTCCAGCCAGCTGGTCGCGATCGATATCGTCGAGGCTAACGAAGAATATGCCTCCGAAGCGCCGAAACTTGTCGCCAAAGCCGAGGCCGAAGCAGTCGAGACGCTGGCGTCCATCAAAACCGCGGCCGGCACCGCCGGTATCAAATGTGTCACGGAAGTCCACACGGGCGACAGTCCATATCAGATTATCGTGGACGAGGCGAAGAAGGATGGTTCCGAGCTGATCATAATGGGCAGACGCGGCCGCACCGGTTTCAAAAAGGTCGCCATGGGAAGCGTCACGGCCAAGGTCATCGGCCACGCCCCCTGCGACGTGCTGGTTGTTCCCCGCGACGGCGCTGATGATTACAGGAAGATTCTGGTAGCCACCGATGGATCACCGCATGGCGAAGCCGCCGCGGCTGAGGCCATAAAGATGGCGAAGAAGACAGACGGCTCACTCATAGCCCTCTCCGTCGCCAGTTCAGACAATAAAAAAAATGAAGCCGAAGAGGCTGTCCTCAAGGTCAAACAGCTGGCGCAAGCCGGAGGAATCGCCTGCGAGACCCTGGTTTCGACCGGCAAGAATTACATCGAGATCGTGGAGAAGGCCAAAGAGAAGAACGCGAGCCTGATTGTTGTCGGCAGTCACGGCCGTACCGGCCTGGGCAGGCTGCTCATGGGCAGCGTCACCGAGAGGGTCATCGGACATGCTGAGTGCGCGGTGCTGGTCACGCTGGTTTCGTAGAGCCTTTATGCGCCTTCCGGCGTCGCGGCTCCGCAAGTGGGCATCCACAGATACCAGTCGTACGCAGGTAATCGGGCCGCCTCAAGAGCTCTAGGCATCGACTACCATGACCGAGCAGGGTGCGCCTCTGGCAACCCGGTGGACCAGGTTGCCGTCAAACAGACGGCGCAGAAAGCCGGCCCTCTTTTTCACTCCCATAATGATCAGGTCGCAACCCTCCTCTTCGGCCACCCGGTTGATGGTGTCCGAGAGCTCACCCTGTTCGACTCTTACCCTGGCTGCCGCTTTCTTGCGCAGGTTCCGCTGCCATGTCCGCCATTCGCCGGCACGGTCGGATGTCAGAACATCCCGGATGTTCCGGACTCCGGTCAGGTCGATGTCTCCTTCATAGGGCGGTACAACCTTCAATACGGTAAGCCAGCAATTCTCCCTCTCGGCCACCCTCAAGCCCTCGCGCAAAGCTCCCTGTGAGCTGTCCGCGGTGACCAGCAGATTTCTGTATCCTCTCATTGTTACCTCACTATCAGGATAGGGATCGGGGAATGGGCGATGACTCGCTCTGCTGTGCTGCCCAGTATGGATTTGTCCATGCCATGCCAGCCGTGGCTGCCGATAACGATCAGGTCGCTTCCCAGTTCCCTGGCACTTTCGACGATCTTGTCGGCCGCTCTTCCCTCCTCTATCATCGTGTTCGCATTGAGGCCATTGCCGGCCGCGATCTGTTCGCCTTCGAGGACGATCCTCGTCGCTTCCTCCTGGATGCTCCGCTCTATGGCATCGGTCTTGAAGAAGCCGACCATTTCCTCGTATCGCGGGATGACGTAAAGCATGGTCATGGAGGGCTCGTCGGAGTTGGTTATGTTGACTATCCTTTCGATGGCTCTCTTGCTTGGATTGGAACCGTCATAGGGGACGAGTACGGAGCGGTAATGGCCGCTGCATTCCTCACAGGGCTTCTTCACCACGAGGACGTCACAGGGGGAGTAGAGGATGACTCCCGAGGTAACGCTGCCCATGATCATCCGCCTTAAGCCTTTTCTCCCGTAGGTGCCCATGGCGATCAGATCGGCCTCCCGCTCCCTGGCAACCCTCGTTATCACTTCGCGCGGCTCTCCCTGGATGACCAGGTATTCGATATCGACGCCGAATTCGGGCGAATAATCATCCACGACTTTTTTGCAGGCAGCCTTGCCCTGGCACAGGCGATCCTCTAGCTGGCCGGGAGAGATGCTGAACTCCTCGGAATCGAAGAAGACGGCGTGCACGATCGTGACCTTGCTGTCGTGGGCCTTGGCCCACGACAGTGTTTCCACCAGTGCTGCACGGCTGTACTTAGAGTCATCGAAGCCGAGGATGATGTTTTTGTAAGTCGTCAATGCGAGCCACCTCCGCCTTTGAATACCATGCCGACGCCGAAGCCGGCCGTTACCGATACCCCGATGGCGGCAAGGCCATAGACACCGCCGTTGTTCTTGGCCATGTCGGAGAGGGATTTGATCGCGCCATCCTGTTCGACGGTGACCTGCGATTGTGCTGTGTCGATTACCTGTCCATCCTTGACGGCGTAGACGTCGACCTGGTACTGGCCGGGGGGCGCCTGATATGGCCAATCGAAGACGGTGTAGTATGATTCGCTGCCGCCTTCGGGCTTGATGTCAACATCCCCAAGGGACTCGCTGTATAACATGCCATCCTTCTTGTATTTGATGAAATCATCCAGCAGTTTGGTCCTCTGTTCCGTCGGCCTTACCGGTTCGAGATCGATTTTTTCCCTCAGGGCCGGATAACCGATGACGTACTGGTTGCGAAGTTCTGCGCCGAGTATCGCTTCCGGATCCTTTGTGCTTCGCAGGTAGTAGACTTCAGGCACATGGTTCAGCGTGATCTCCTCGACGTTCATCCACATCCCGGCAACCTTGTCCTTGCGCATCAGCTTCTCCGTCGCGTCCTCTCCGGTTATCTTCATGATCAGGTCGACGTTGGGGTCGGTCAGTCCGCTGACGCTGACCGTGCTGCCGTGGTAGGTCAATCCGATCTTGATGTCATCGTGGTTGGCTTTTGCCGTCATCGCTGAAGCGCTCGAAGACAGCATGGCCAGCATGGCCACCGTCATCACCGCCAGTATCGTGTATTTCGCAAAGCGTCTTTTCATCAGTGACCACCAGTCGATCCGAGCAGTAATGAGGGCGTAAGTGTAAGGTCGGATATCATCTTGAACGTGACAGCCAGTACCACCACGGCCAGCAGGATCTTCAGCTGGTCGCCCTTGAGCTTTCTACCGAATATCGTGCCGATCTGGGCACCCAGCGTGGAACCGATCAGGAGCAATACGGCGAGCATAAAGTCGACCGTGTGGTTCGTATAAGACTGCAGGAATGTGACCTCTATGCTGTTGAACAGGATCATGAAGAGACTGGTGCCAACGACCACATGCATCGGCATGCGTAGAAGGTAGACCATCACCGGTACCATCAGGAAGCCGCCGCCAACACCCATGACCGCCGCCAGCACGCCGACAAAGACGCCGAAAAACAGGGGTACGAGCGCTGAATGTGTTACGCCGGATTTTTTGAACTCCATCTGGAGAGGCAGTTTTTTCATGGCCCGGGTCAACCGGGAATCGCTCTGCGGTTTTTGCTCCCGGTGCTTGTTCCTGTTACGTCTGATCGCGGCGATACTCTCTACCAGCATGTAGCTGCCGACTATGCCGAGCATCAAAACATACGTGATCTTGATGACGAAGTCAGCGTTGCCCATAGCCTTGAGGATCTTGATGACCTGCACCCCGCCAAATCCTCCCACCAAACCGCCCGCGAGCAACACGGATCCCATCCGAAAATCCACATTACCGAGCTTCCAGTGCGCGTAGGTGCCGGAAGTGGAGGCTCCCACGATCTGGCTTGAATCCGTGGCAGCCGCCACCGTAGGCGGGATTCCCATCATGATGAGCAGTGGTGTCATCAGGAAGCCGCCGCCAACGCCGAACAAACCGGACAGGAGGCCCACCGTGAGTCCCAGGGCCATGGGAATCAGTATGTTGATGCTGGTGTGTGCAACCGGAAGATATATATACATTAAAAGTTATTTCCTCCCTTGATTGAGCGTGTTATTACATCTGTACGTCTGGATTGGTAAGGTTGGCGCCGCGCGCCATGGTGATCACGGGCCTTGGCGAGAACTTGATCAGCTTGTTAAGAAGCGAGCGGCTATCGGTCACCGAAGGGCTGAGGATCACCATGTCGACTTTCTTTTGCCTCAGGAAGTTCATTACCACCTTGACGGTGGCTTCGAGCCCGATGTGGACGCTGGCCTCGATGCCAGCGTCTTCGCATTTGCGCATGAGGTAGCTCTGGATCGTCGCGGCCCTGTGGCCGTCATCATCCTTCGACATGATCTCGCGGGCTGTATCGGGTTCATTGGCTTCCGCGAAGGTCACAGCACTCATCAGGTCATTGAACTTCCTGCCGATGCCGCCGGGACTCAGGAGAACTACTCGCAACGTTTCGCCTAGCATGTTGGCGAGATACATGGCATAGGAGATGCCCTCATCGAGTGATTCGTCCCTGTAAGCTACATATAGGATTTCCTGCTTTGACATTCTTCTTCACCTCCTTGAGTTATTTCTCTATACAACAAGGGAGCAAGAAGTGTGCCAACTAAAAAAACCCCTGCAAAACAAGGGTTTTAGCGGTAAACGTGTGGTTTTTTAGCGAAGAAGGTGTTCCATAATTGAACGGCGCTGAACGCCGCCGGTACAGTCCGCGGTTTATTCCTCCTTGAGCATGCGCCAGAGGCTTGTACGGGAGATGCCCAAAAGCCGCGCTGCCTCAGTCTTGTTGCCGCCCAGCATGTCGACCACATATTGCGCATACTCCCGGTCCATCTCGTCAAGGGGCTTGACCCGGTCCGGTTCCAGCGTTTCAATCTGGAACAGTTTCAGTGATCGCGGCAGGGATTCCGGCGTGATATTCGGTCCTTTTTCGAGGATAACAGCACGCTCGATGATATTTTCCAGCTCTCGCACATTACCCGGGAAGCTGTAACTCTTAAGGACCTCGATCGCCTCACTGGTGAAACCCTTTATCTTTTTCCGGTACTCGGGAGAATGCCGGCGCAGGAAGAATTTGCCCAGCGGCTCTATGTCGCTTTTTCGTTCACGGAGGGGAGGGATATTGATCTCCATGACGTTGAGGCGGTAATAGAGATCCTTTCTGAACGTGCCCTGTGCCAGGGCTTCGGTAAGGTTCTGGTTGGTTGCCGCGATGAAGCGTACGTCAACGTGCACCGGCTTGGTGCCTCCCACCCGGAAGAACGCCTTTTCCTCAATGGCCTGGAGAAGTTTTGCCTGCAGGTTGGGTGGTACCTCGGCGATCTCGTCCAGGTAGAGCGTACCGCTGTCAGCGATCTGCATGAATCCCTGCTTCTGCGAGACCGCGCCCGTGAAAGCTCCCTTTTCATGTCCGAACAGTTCGCTGGCAAGCAGTTCTTCCGTGAGCGTGGCGCAGTTGAGCGCCAGGAAAGGCCGGCTGCGCCGCGGGCTCGAGAAATGGATGACCTTCGCCAGCAGGTTCTTGCCGACGCCGCTTTCCCCCGTCAACAGGACGGTGCAGTCGGAATCCTGGATGCGCCGAATGACATCGAGTACCTTCTTCATGCTTTTACTGGCGGCCACCACGGAGATGTCTGCTTCCATGTCAAGGTAGGTCTTAAGCGCCACGTTCTCCTGCTTTAGCGCCTTCCTGTCGCGCATACGCCGGATCTTCAGGACCAGCTCGTCCAGGTCGAAGGGCTTGGGCAGGTAGTCGTCGGCGCCTTTTTTCATGGCGTCGACAGCCGAGCTGATACTGCCGAATCCGGTGATGACGATGACCTCGGTTTCCGGGGACACCTCCTTCACTTTCGTAAGCAGCTGAAGGCCGTCCATACGGGGCATCTTGATATCGGCGATGAGGACGTCGATGTCATCGGCCTCGATCCTGGCGAGCGCGTCGACGCCGTTGTCGGCGTCCTGAGCCTCGTACTCCTCATCACGCAGAGCATTGACTATATGCTTTCTTGTGATATCCTCGTCTTCGGCTATAAGCACTTTAAAGGTCATTACGCCTGCTCCTGGGTAAAGTGATTTCGAAGACGGTACCCATGCCCTCTTCGCTGAGCAGCGAAATGTCGCCGCCATGTTTCCTGATTATGTTCATCACTATCGCCAGCCCCAGTCCGGTTCCCTTGTCCTTCCTGGTAAAGAAGGGGTCGAAGACCTTGTCGCGGTCTTCCTCGGAAATGCCCGAGCCGGTATCCGAGACAAAGATCCTGACCGTTTCCGTCTCCGACTCAATGCGCACCGCCAGCTGCCCCTTGCCCGCCATGGCGGCGATGGCATTGGTGAAAAGATTGACAAACACCTGTTCCAGCTGGGCGGGATCAGCCTGCAAACGTGACTCTCCGTCACGCGCATCAAGGACAAAAGTAATGCCTTCGACGTTGGGCGTGCCGCTTACAAGCCCATAGACATGGCGGACGAGGCCGGCCAGCTCTACTTCCTCCAGTCTGGGTTCACGCTCCCGGGCGAATTCAAGCATGTTGCCGACGATGCCCTTGACGCGGGCGGTCTGGCCGACGATGTCGTTGATGATTTCCGTGGTCGCCGCCGAATCGCAAGGGCCGGCCTGTTTTTTCAGAACCTGGGCGGAGATATTGATGTTGTTGAGCGGATTATTGAGTTCGTGAGCGATGCCCGAGGCCAGGGTGCCGATGGCGGCCAGCTTCTTCGATTGCAGCAGTTCACGGTTTTTCTCATCCAGCTCATCCTCCCAGGTAATGAGCTGTGAGTTCATGTTGTTGAATTTTTCCACCAGTACATCCACTTCATCCTTGTGAGCAGCTTCGGTATGGGGCGCCGGGGCTCCGTGGGTGTACCTTTTTCCGATTCTGTCGATGGCGCCGGTCAGGGTCTTCAACCGTTTTACCACGTCCGTGCTGATATATAACATGGCGCTCAATCCGATCAGGAGAAACAGCGGGAAAAAGACAAGAATCGCTATCTGTGACAGCCTGATGCCCCCCTCGGCATCGTCGCGGGCATTGGTATCGAGGTTTTTGGAGACCTCTATGATATTTTCTCCGGTTTCCCTGAGCGTGATTATATCCGCGTCCAGCTCCTGCAGTCTGACTACCTGTGGGTCATTGGGCGGGAAGGAGAACTGGTTCGTAAGATAATCGGCGACATACAGGGGTTTGTCACGCGAGTCAGCTTCCAAAAGGGGCACGAAGCTCTCATAAGGCGCAAATTCGGTTTTCCTGTTTTCAAATTCCCGGGTGACTTGTGGAAGCAGCTTCTCGATGTTGCTGAACTTCTGGTTGTACTGGCTTACGAGACCCTGCAGGGAACTGATCTTGTCCGGATCACCGGACCGCATGGAGCCGATCGTGTTATCGATCTGGGTCAGATAATCGTGTGTAGCCGCCGCTTCATCGGTGGCTTTTTCGGGGAACAGAAAGTAGTTTTTCTCATGGCGCCTCAGCTGAAGGGACTGATTTCTCAGCGTGGCAGTCACTTCGAGGAATCTCATCTCGTTTCTTACCTGTATGAAATTGAAGTATTCAAAACCGGCAAGGATCGTGATGATAAAGGCGCTTATCGAGAAACCGAAGATTATTTTTTTTCTGAGTGACATTCTTCTTAACTATATATCTTATTCAGACAGGAGGAGGGCATAATCGCCCCCCTCTAAAGACAGCTCTTTAAAGTGCGCTGCCGGCCATAATGCCGGAAACGCATTCCTTGACGTTTGATATCAGTCCGGTTTGGTCACATACACGGCGCAGGGTGACAGGCCGATGACTTTTTCCGCGACGCTTCCCAGGAATATCTTCTTCAGCCCGGTGAGTCCGCGGCTGCCCACGAAGATGATGCCGGCATCGCTCTTGCGGGCATAGCCGGTTATCTCCCCAGCCGGATCCCCGTGCAACAACTGCGTCTTTAATTCCACTCCCTCGGCACTTGCGCTTGCAACCGCAGTTTCGAGGACTGTTTTTGCTTTTATGTCGAGCTTGTCCACGACTCCCGCCGCATCCGCATAGTGCTCGGGGTGCATATCGACGACTTTGACGCCGATAACATCGCCGCCGCGCGACTTGCCGAGGTCGATTGCCTTTCTCAGGGCTTTCTCGCTGTCGGTTGAGCCATCCGTCGCGACTATTATGTTATCCCAACTGATCTGCGCTTCGCGTGGGATGACAAGGATATCCGTCGATGAGTGAACGATCACCTTGGCGGTGACGCTGCCCATCAGCATCCTCTCCACGCGGTGCAGACCGCGACGCCCCATGACGATCAGGGTGCAGCTCTCGTTTTTCGCAACGTCGATGATTCGCTCGAACGCCTCACCCTTGACCACATCTATGTTCACACGGGCCGACTCGGAACCGACGATCTCCTGCGCGGCCTGTGTAAGTTCTTTCGTCGGTCCGCGCAGCAGGCTCTGGATATCGTGGATGCCTACGAGTTCGAGCTCTCCCTCGTAAGCCGGTACGACGATCAGGACCTTGATCCAGCTCTCCTCGAACTTCGAAAGCGTCTGGCTCAGGGCGTTACGGCTGGATTCGGAGCCGTCGAAGGCAACCAGGATCTTGCTGTAGCTACCCATCAGGCGCTCCCTGCTGCGGCCGCTTCTTTTTCCTCGACTCTGGCCCTGACTATACCCTTTATCATGGCGGCGGAGATGATGCCTCCGGCGGTCAGAAGCGCGGCAATCAGCGTCCAGAAGCTTAATGCGTCGAGTGCACCGGCCAGGCTCTTGTCCAGAGACACGATTCCCAGATGATCCAGGTAAACGGGAATCTTCACGCCCCTGCTTACGGCTACGATGACCATCACGGTACCCATGACCAGCTTGATCGTGTAATCCTTTACATAGGTGGTACCGAGGGCGCCCAGCTGAACGCCGACGAGTGAAGTCGCCAGGATGATAAGAACGAGCCGTACATCAACCAGGCCAGCCATAGCCCACTGCACCGAGCCCCACATGCCCATTACGAAGGCGATGAGCAGCTCGGTGGCGCTGGCTACCATGGCGGTGGCGCCGATAACATAGACCATTCCTGGCACTCCCACGAAACCGCCGACGGCGATCGTCGCGGCCAGAAGGCCGGTGAAGAATCCAACCGGGAGGGTCACCCAGACCGAGATGACGACATCCGCCTTTTTGAAATGGATCATTGGCGGGATTTTGATTTTCTGCAATCTCAATGCCAGCTTCGGTGTTTTGGCTTTCACGTCGCCCTTTGACATGGTCATGGCATCCTTGAAGACAAAGAGGCCGACGACCAGCAGGATGATCACGAAGACGAAGCTCACGTAAAGATCCGACCCGGCGCTGCCCCAGGAATCGAGTATCCACTTCTGGATCTGAAAACCGACCTGGACACCGACTATTGATGATACCGCCAGCACCAGCCCGAGTTTGACGTCCACCTGGCCGTAACGGAACCTCTTGTAGGTGCCAACCATGGCCTTGGGAAACTTGTGGCACATGTTGCTGGCTACCGCGACGGCACCCGGTGCGCCCAGCGACATCATCGCGGGCGTCAGCACGAAAGCTCCACCCGAGCCGATAAAACCGCTAAGCAGGCCACCTATCAGGCCAACGATCAGCAGTGCGATCAACTTGTCCCGGGTGAGGCCCAGGAACATGGGTGTTATCTCCGTGGCGGCCTCCGCGCCATCGGTGCTGCTGAACGATACCATCGCCTTGTCGTCCAGTTTGACGTCCGCCGGATTGATGGACTCGTCAATCGCCACGGTCGTGGGCACGCCGGTTTCAGAAGGGACGAACGTTGCCGTATGCGAAGCTGCATCAACCGCTGTGAACGAGCCGATCTTAAAATCAGCCGGCGGTGCGCTCTCCGCGAATGCAGCGGGAGCGAACGCCAACGTTATAAATATTGCCGCCAGAATTAACACGATCCATTTTTTCATCTTTCGTTCCATCTCCTTTGTTGAGTTTGACTTCTAATCAGTGACCTGTGCCCTTGGCAGCCTGCAATCCCGCAATCGAGAGTATGGTGCTGGCAAAGGAACCGTGGACGACGGAGAAGTACAATGCCGTCAGGATCGGCAACGCCGCATACCATCCGCCTTTTACGAAATATTCCATCACCAGGTTCACGTGGGTGAAAAGGTAAAAATATGATGCTGCAGAGAGGGCTCCCAGCAGAAGCGCTCTAAGATATGGTTTCTTCTTTGCAGTTTTACTCAAGACAATGCTCCCTTTTGAAGTTTGTTAACTTGTTTTTTCCGAGACAAGCGCGAGTGGACAGCCCAGTTTTTCCCAGATGCCGGTAAGCCTCTTCTGCTCACTCGAGCAATCAGTGTTGAGGGCTTCAGTGGACTCGATGACCACGCATATGAGGTCGCGGCGATCCCTGGCGTACTTGATGACCGCTTCCTTGATGCAACCGCTCTTCCTCGTGGTCTTGATGGTGACTCCCTGCCGGCGCGCTTCCTCATCGCAAAGTCTCAGCACTTCTGAGGTGCTCCCGTCGGCGGCCGCCAGCACTTCCAGACCGGCCTGCGTCCTGGCAGCGATGCTGAATGCGTACCTGAGGGACTTGACGTCGGTCTCCCTGCCGGTGAGGACCAGCAGGACACTCCGGCCGTTTCCCAGCATGTCGCGGGCAGTTTCGAACTCTCCGGCCTCGGCAAACGAGGCGGCCGAGAACAGCCCTTCAAGTTTTTTACTTATGCCGCTCAAGACCAGGTCCTCAGGCCTTGGGAGCCAGCTGGCCCTGCTTGATGCGGGGTGTTCCCAGCTTGACCTCATCGACTGCCGGTTTGCGGTGCGGTGTATCCGTGCCTTCGGCGACCATCTGCCTGGCTGTCTCGAATTCGCCTTCCTCCGCGAAACCGATGGCGGAAAACATGTTTTCCAGTTTTTTTGATAGTTTCATTTCTGCGATCCTCCTTAGAGTGGCCTTTTACCATTACAAGTAGCAACAACCGTGCCAACTCCTGGGAAAATCCGGATTTTTGTTGTAAAACAGTGAAAAAAGCCTGTAAAATCATGTAATTTCGCCAGAGGTAATCTTTATCCATGCAGGGGTAGCAATCTCCATGACGGCCTAATATGAAACGAGATAGTTACAAAAAGCAACAGTATTTCGGATTTCCCCCTATACAACGAAAGACAGCTGTTGCATGAAAAATGCGTAAGGTTGCAATATGCAATACGTATCTATAAAATTATGAATATGAAGTTCTATCCGGACAGCCTGAGGCAAAAGATTCTGATCGGTTATATGGCGGGGGCCGCACTGGTATTCGCTTTTGCCCTGCTCAGCTGGAGCAACCTGAATACGCAGCAGCAGATCGTCTCATCAGGTGAGACAGTTTCGAGTCTGTTCGACACTACCCTGGAGATCCGCCGCTTTGAGAAAAACTATTTTCTCTACCGGACCAATACGGATTACGAGGAGTTGCGCGCATATATAGACCAGGCACAGGAGCTGCTCGACAGGCAGGATCTGAGTCTTTTCATGACTCCGGAGGAGATTTCCGGGCTTAAGGCAAATCTCGGGACCTATGGTGATTTGCTGGCACAGGACACAGCGGTGTCGGTTGGTACGGGTGATCCCGCTCTCGAGGCCATTATCCGCGAGAAGGGCAAGGAGATCGTCACCACGGGCGAGAAGATATCCGCGAACAGGGTCGAGATCAACAGGCAGTCTCTGGATTCGGCCAAGAGGAACCTGCTGGTCGGCATCGGCCTGCTGCTGGTCGCGGTTTTTGCCGGCGGTTTCATTTTTTCGAGAAAAGCAGTCCGCCCCCTGTCGGTTCTGGAGAAGCACATGATCCGGATCACCGCCGGTGAGTTCTCTCTTATCCCCTACAAATTCAAGGACCGCGAGTTCGTCTCCCTCAAGGCTGCCTTCAACAAGATGCTGCTCGAATTGCATGAGCGGCAGGAGTACCTGGTCGAATCCGAAAAATACGCCGCTCTTGGCACCCTGGTATTCGGCGTCGCTCACGAGCTGAACAACCCGCTTGCAAATATCTCCACTTCGGCCCAGATCTTAAGAGAAGAAATAGACGACGGAGATGTCGAATATCAGAAGGAGCTGCTCGAGCAGATATCGGAGGAAACAAACCGCGCGCGTCATATCGTCGGTTCCGTCCTCAATTATTCACGCTCCAAGGAAAGAATGACTTTTCAGCTCAAGGACGCAGTGGAAGAAACCGTCCGTCTGATCAAGGCAGAGGTGCCGGCGAACATAGTACTGCAGGTCGACATTCCCGAAGATCTGACCGTCTACGCCGACAGGCAGAAGATACAGCAGGTGATAATCAACCTGGTCAAGAACGCCATCGACGCCATAAAGGGCGAGGGCAAAATCCGCGTTCTGGCTTTGAAGCTGGACGATAAGAACGTAGAGATCGTCATCATCGACAGCGGCGCCGGCATGGAACAGGATGAGCTCGACAAGATTTTTGATCCCTTCTATACCAGCAAGAAGGAAGGATACGGTCTGGGGCTGTTCATCGTGCACAATATAATCACGGAATATGGCGGGACCATCAGCGTAGACAGTTACCCCGGTAAAGGGACTACATTCAACATAGTGCTTCCCATGAAGGAGTCATAAAGATGGATCTTACAGGACGGCTGCTGATCGTCGAGGATGAAAAGACGGCGCTCAAGAACCTGCAGCATGTGATGAAAAAAGAAGGATATGAGGTAACCGGGACCCTCAGCGGCCCGAACGCTCTCCAGCTCCTGGAGAAAGAAGAGTTCGATGTCGTGCTGACGGATCTGAAGATGGAGAAAGTGGACGGAGTGAAGGTCCTGGAAAAAAGCAGGGAACTCTATCCCGACTCCGAGGTCATCATGATCACGGCCTATGCGTCCATCCCCTCAGCAGTGGAGACGATGAAAAAAGGCGCATACGATTATATCGCCAAGCCTTTCAACCTCGACGATGTCAGGAAGGCCGTCAGATCAGCCCTGGAAAAGGTGGCGCTGAAGAAAGAGAATACCCAGCTGCGCGAGCAGATCGAACAGTTCGAGGGCAAAGTCAAAATAGTCACCCAGAATTCGTTGATGCAGAAGCTGATGGAGACCGCGCGGCAGATCGCGCCCACGGACTGCAACGTGCTGATTTCCGGTGAGTCGGGAACCGGCAAGGAACTGCTGGCGCGCTACATCCACTTCATCAGCAATAGAAGCGAGGGGCCGTTTTTCGCCATCAACTGCGGCGCCCTCACCGACGAACTGCTGACCAACGAGCTGTTCGGGCACGAAGAAGGTGCGTTCACCGGCGCCACAAGCATGAAAAAGGGCATCATCGAGACAGCCTCGGGTGGTACCCTGTTTCTGGATGAGATCACGGAGATGTCCCTGTCCATGCAGGTCAAGCTGCTGCGGGTACTCCAGGAGAAGGAGCTGCTGAGAGTGGGCGGCACCAAGCCGGTAGAAGTCGACGTCAGGATTCTGGCGGCCTCGAACCGGAACATCCACGAAGCCACGAGGGAAAAAGAGTTCCGGCAGGATCTCTACTACAGGCTGAACGTGGTCTCACTCCATATTCCTCCACTTTCAGAGCGGCGGGATGACATACCTCTCCTCTGTCAGTACTTTCTCAAGAAGCATTCCGTGCTGATGAAGAAGAACGTCCGTGAGATCTCGTCATCAGTGCTGGCGTTGCTGGCAAATTACGACTTCCCCGGCAACGTGAGGGAACTGGAGAACATTATCGAGCGAGGCGTTGCCCTGGCGAACGGACACGCTATCGAGCTGGCTCACCTGCCTGACGATCTCAAGGACCTGGACATCAAGACCTTCCGCAAAAGAGAGGGCAGGTTCCCCTCACTGGAAGAGCAGGAAATATCCTACATGCAGTGGGTTTTAAAGGAGACGGGTGGCAACAAGACCATGGCTGCGAATATCCTCGGCATCGACCGTGTATCGCTATGGCGCAAGATCAAGAAGTTTGGGCTGGAGGATAGCTGATCCACACCCTGACTGTTTAATCCCGAGTTTTTCGGGCATCAATCATGCTGTTACAGGAGTCCAAGTCCCGTTCGGGGAATACGTGTGCAGCATGAACCGCAAAGGAAAAAGATTCTTCATCAAGCGTCTGCTCGTGGTCTGGGCGATCACGACCCTGTCGCTGCTTCTCATCGCGTACATACTTCCCGGCCTCTGGTTCCACAATTTTGCCTCTGCAGCCGGCGCCGCCGCCCTGATCGGGATACTCAACGCGGTTCTTTGGCCCGCGCTTGTCTCACTGACCATGCCGCTCAGCGTTCTGACTTTTGGCGCGTTTACCCTGGTGCTCAACGGTCTCATAATCTGGCTGGCAGCACAGCTTGACGCCGGCATGAGTGTTAGTGGCATCGGTACGGCGATCGTTACAGCCATCGGCCTGGCGGCGATCAACACACTGTTCTGCAGCTTATTGTCCATCGACGACGATGAGTCCTATTTCCGCAACGTGCTCCAGAGAAAGGTTCGGCGGAAGATGAAACCACAGGACACGGACGTGCCAGGCGTACTATTTCTGGAGATCGACGGGCTCTCCAGATCGGTTCTCATCAGGGCGTTGCGTAACGGTTGTGCTCCCACCCTGTATCGCTGGCTTCAGCAGGGCAGTCATCGCCTTGCGGGATGGGAATGCGACCTCTCATCGCAGACCGCGGCCAGCCAGGCAGGCATCCTCCTGGGAAACAATTTCAACATCCCCGCGTTCCGCTGGTATGAAAAGGAAACAGGCCGCGTCATGGTAGCCAGCCAGCTGGGTGATATCGCTGAAATGGAAAGCCGGCAATCGAGAGGTGACGGTCTTTTGATAAACGGAGGCCTGAGCCTGAGCAACATGTTTTCCGGGGATACCGCCTACAGTTTCTTTACCATGAGCAAGGCGCGGGAGAAATCAGATTTCCAAAAAAATAGTTTCTATTTCTATCTCGTCGACCCATATAACTTTCTCAGGGGTTTTATGCTGGCTTTCTGGGACCTCATCCTGGAGCTGCGCTCCGAACGTCGTCAGCGGACGCGCGATATCAAGCCCAGGCTCGATCACCGGGCGCGCACTTATCCGGTCGTTCGCGCCGCCACCACCACGATCTTGCGCGAACTCAGCATATACACGCTGATCGGCGAGATGTTCGCCGGATTCCCGGTGGCCTATGTCACCCTCTTCGGTTACGACGAAGTGGCTCATCATTCAGGGGTCGAACGTGAAGATGCCCTCGAAGTTCTGCGCAAACTCGACCAGCAGTTCGCCCGGCTGGAAACCGCGGCCAGGCGGGCTCCCCGGCCGTACAGTTTTGTTATCCTTTCCGACCACGGACAGAGCCAGGGGGCGACCTTCAAACAGCGCTACGACCTGACCCTGGAGGACCTGGTGCGGCAGCTGCTGGCAGGTCGGGTATCGGTTCAGGCGCCGGGAAGCGTAGACGAGCACTGGAGTTATTTGAGCACGCCGCTTACCGACGCGGTTACCGCGGATCAGCGGAATATCGTGGCGCGGGTCTTGCGCCGGGCCGTGAAGAGTCGCACCCGCAATGGAGATGTGGTGCTGGGGCCGGAGAGGAAACAGTTGCGCGAAACGAAGGATGCCGCCTTGCGGAATGACGAGGATGTGATAGTGATGGCCTCTGGCAACCTGGGCCTCGTATATTTTAAAGCCTGGAAACAACGCAAGACCATGGAGCAGATCAACCAGGCTTTCCCGGGTTTTCTTGAAGGTCTCACACAACATCCGGGTATCGGCTTCGTGATGGTGCGCTCCGAGCAACATGGACCCGTAGCCCTGGGGGCGCAAGGTATCTGTTACCTTGATGACGGCAAAGTGGAAGGTGAGGATCCGCTGGCGGACTTTGGCCCGAACGCGGCGGTTCACCTGCGACGTACCGATGGCTTTCCGCATGTGGCTGACATCATGATCAACAGTTTCTACGATCCGGCGTCTGACGAGGTGGCGGCTTTCGAAGAGCTGATCGGCAGTCATGGAGGTCTGGGCGGCGACCAGTCAAAACCTTTCGTGCTCTTTCCATCTGAATGGGAAATTCCCGAAAAAGAGATAGTTGGAGCCGAGCAGTTGCACGCACAGATGAAGCAATGGCTCAAGGTACTGCAGGGACAAGACATTGACCGGGAAGGAACATCGGGATAACCGCGCGGCCGCTTAGTATGGCGCGGCGTCTTATGTAACAGGAATCAGGACATGGTAAAAAAATCAGCCACGGAGAATTTTCATATACCCGACAGACCCAGCTATAGGGCGAGTCATGCGAGCGGTGAGCATCGAGGTGGTGGGGAGTTCAAGGTGCTCAGCTGGAACATCAAGTTTTCCCGCAAGATCGAGGCGGCGATCCATGAACTTGAAAACAGGCCAGAGCTGGGAGACGCCGGCATCATGCTGCTCCAGGAGATGGACGAGAAGGGGGTAGAGTCGATCGCTCGCGCCTTAAAGTACAACTATGTTTATTATCCGGCGTCCGTCCATCATCGCACCAGCCGGAAGTTCGGCAACGCTGTTCTTGCCAGATGGCCGATAGTCGACTCGGGAAAGCTGCCGCTGCCGCATCCGAGTCCCCGCACCGGTCAGATACGCATAGCAGCGCGCGTTGTTGTGAACATCGATGGACGCAGACTGCTCGTGTACAGTGTTCATACCGAGACATTCGCGCTGGACTTCACCAGCAGGCAGGAACAGTTTCAGGCTCTGGCAGAGGATGTTCAGCATGAAGAATACGATCAGGTGCTGGTGGGTGGGGATTTTAATACCATAAAGAAGAAAGATATCAAAGCACTTGACCGGTGTTTCGCGGCGGCGGGTCTAAAGCGGGTCTCGTCAGGCATCGGACCCACCCTCAAGGCCGGTTTCATGGAATTCAGCCTGGACCACATATTCGCACGAGGTTTAAACGCCGGCGGCGGCGGAGCCTGGAAGGGGACCAGCGCCAGCGATCATTATCCGGTCTGGCAGTTCCTGTCGTTCGATACGGAAGAACAGGAATCTTAAACGCAACCTTAATCCCCGCAAATTCACGCATTCCATTGCCGCAGCCACCACATAAGTAGTACAATTCGCATACATTGTTCCATCGCTGGCAGCGGGTCCGTCAGGCCTCGTATTGTTATCACTTATCCGGTCAACTTGCCAAGGGGGGCAGGTGATGAGGAGCCGGCGTCTTCCGATTGACCGCGTCACAGTCATCGTGGCGGCGACCGCTTTCCCGCTGCTTTGCCTGACGCTGCTCGTGGTTTTTCTCCCCTCGACCCGCGTCGTCTACCACAGCCCTGAACTCGCAACCGCTATCGAAGGTCTCTGTACCCTGATAGCCCTGGGTGCATTCTATCTCTGTTTTGTCAGATCCCGCGTGACCCATGAATTGCGGCTGCTGTTCCTGGCGCTGGCCTTCCTGATCCTCGGTCTTTACAACCTCGTCGAGGCTTTGCTCGTACCGCTCATGGGTGACCGCTGGAATGTCACCCCGGACCTGCTTACGTATTTCTGGCTCAGTGCGCGGCTCACATCCGCAATTCTGCTTATTGCCAGCCTGTGGGCAGGATCGCGCACGGTTTCCAGGCGTAACGGGGGTATCGGGGTCGCGGCGGTCTTCTCGATCGCAATCGTGCTGACGCCGCTGTTCTTCAATATAGACATCTCCGGATTGCCACGGCTGATGAGTCCCAGCGGCTGGGATCTTGTGCGCGAGAGCCGGCCGCCGGAGATCATGGGCGACGTCACTAACTTGAGCGGGGCTTACCAGACATTTGTAAGCATCTGTTTCCTCATCGCCGGCATAGGTTACCTGGTGCTCTATCATCGCGAGCGCCGGCCGTTCTGGGGCTGGCTATCGGTTTCGTTCATCGCCTCCTTTTTTACCCAGGTAAACTTCCTCTTCTACCCGTCAATCGACAGTTCTGAAATAGCCACAGGCGATTTCCTGCGCCTCTTCTCCCGTATCATCCTTTTTCTGGGTACTTATGCCGAGGTCGCTTATTCATACCGGAATCTCGAGGAGAGGAACCGGGAACTGAGAGCGCTCCAGGAAATATCAATCCTCGGCATGGGATCAAGTGACATCAAAAAGATCCTTAACGGGATAAACGCCGTCATCCAGAAAGTTTTTGATGCTGACAAGGTAGTCATGCTGTTCCTTGATAAGGAAACACGGGAGCTTGTAGCCAGGGGGCCGGCCGTTGGCCTAAGTGATAACCAGGTGGCCGGACTCAGGATACCGTTGTCAGAAAAGAATTGTCTGGCGTGTGATACTTTCAGAGGGGGCGAGGTGACTTTATCGAATGATATCCACGACCCCAGGATCGGACCGAGGCTCAGAAAAATGCTTGATATCCGTAACGTGCTGATCGCGCCACTGCGCATGGCTAATAATACGATCGGGGTGATCAAGGTCATCAACCGGCACGACGGCGCATTCAGGGATGAACACGTTCGCCTGCTGTCCATCATTTCGTCGAGAGCGGCGATCGTCATAGAGAATGCGCGGCTGAGGGATGAACTGGAAGCTTCGGCTGTCATCGCCGAGAGGACCCGCCTGGCCCGCGAGATACACGACGGTCTGGCCCAGAATCTTGGTTATCTGAACCTGAAGTTGCCGCAGGTGGTCAGGCTGGTAGAGAATGATAGCGGCGAGGCTCTGGAGGAGCTGGGTTCCATGCGGCAGATCGTGCAGGAGAGCCTGACCGAGGCGCGGCAGGCGATCGTCGATCTGCAGGCGCCGGTATCCGAAATGAGCTTCCTGGAAATTGTTGCCGAATATGCCAGGGAGTTTACCCGGAGCACGGAAGTAAGCGTAAATATCGTTTCCGATGAGCATCACACCGGGCTC
>JBAZWE010000024.1:0-23314 GCA_041660545.1 Thermoleophilia bacterium | reverse complement strand
GAGACCACTTGAGAGCGGTCGCGGCACATCCGGCCAGACGCATGGAATGGAGCGATTCTTTGGGCGCATCACTTTCGCTTGACGACCTTCCGGATTACAGGAAAGCGATGCAGACACGGGCAGCAGTGATAGTTGGTGGCAGGCGTGAAGGGTCATCGGACTCAATGCCTGAGAAGCAGCGCGAACAGATGTGCAACGCCAAGTCGATCCTGCTTTACCCGCTGGTAGTCGGTGACCAGGCGGTGGGAGTCGTCTCTGTCGGCGAACATCGTAGCTGGAAGCGCAGCCCCTTAAGTTCAGAAAAGGCAGTCCTTTGCCAGACTATCGTAAATCAGGGGGCAGTGGCAGTGGGAAATGCCATCTCACACGAGGTGCTGGAAGAAGCATTCATAGGCACAATTCGTTCGCTGGCCGAAGCTATCGATGCCAAGGATTCATCTACCAGGGGGCATTCGGACTGGGTTGCCAAGTATGCCATGATGATCGGACGCCAGATGGGGCTGGAAAATGGCCGACTCAATGCTTTAAAGTACGCCGGTTATCTGCACGATGTCGGCAAGATAGGAATACCGGACAGCATACTTGGAAAGACAAGCCAGCTGACCCAGGATGAATGGCAGCTGATGAAGAAACACCCGATCATGAGCGCCAAGATCCTTGAGCCCGTCCCAATCGCGCCGGCGATCAAAGCGGCTATACGACATCACCACGAGCGTTACGATGGCAAAGGCTATCCCTATGGGTTGTCGGGGGAGTCCATCCCCCTGGAGGCAAGGATAATGGCAGTGGCGGATTCTTACGAAGCCATGATCTCCGACCGGCCTTACCGGAAAGCGCTCTCAGACGAACAGGCGGTTGCTGAACTAAAGCGTTGTATCGGGAGTCAGTTTGATCCAAGGATCGTTGAAGCTTTTCTACGCGCACTGGGGAGAAGCCCCCACAGCTCTTTTGAGAAATATGCCGATATCGAGTCGGCCGCCAGTTAGCGCAGCGCGCTTTCCTTCCTAAAGATCTCTCGCGGGATATTGAAAAAACATTGTTTGACTATGGGCTTTTATTCTCCTGGCTTCGCCGGCCCTGAAGAAGCTTGAGTGAGTGAAGGTACATCGGACTCATGCTGCTGCGGATAATATCAGCCTCTCTCAGACTGGCAAGAAGCTCGTGCGGATTGCTGAACTTCCTCAGCGATAACATCGCAGATCCTATACCCTGAACAACGTGACAGTCACTGCCGGCGCCTCCGGGGATATCGTACTTTCTGGCAAGCTGCCGCGCTTTTTCGTTAAAGGAGTCGAAGGTGATGCGAGGATTATAGACCTCGAGGATATCGATATCCGCGGCGATTCTTGCCAGTAATGCATACGAGGGCGTCAAGTGTAAAGGGTCAAAGGGATGGGGAACATATACCAGCGCACCCTGTTCCTGGATGCGCCTTACTGTTTCCACAGCGGTCAGGCCCATGGGGATTTCCTCGTTAAGATAGAGGCCGATGATCTCACCCTCTTTTGTCATCACCTCCTCACCGACGATCACATGCATGTTTTTTGGCGCGAGGTGCGAGACTTCCAGCGCTCCCTCGATAGTGTTGTGATCGGTTATCGCGATAGCAGTAAGCCCCGACTCCTCACAGGCGGCTAAAAGCTCCCGGGGCGTCGTGGCACAATCAGATGAATATGATGTATGCATGTGCAGGTCCGCAAGAATTGTCCCACCTTTTCGGACCGACTCGACCGCGCCATGCGGGGGTGCCTCGCGCCGTCGGCGTTTATGGGCTCGCTGGTAGATCCTTGTTGTTTGTGACGCTGTCCTGCTCCAGGAAAAACGAGCAGCCTTTCGCGCGGCCCGGGTCCCCAGCGCACGTCTTGATTTGGAATCATGCAGCAGATCAACAAGGCCAGCGGCCAGATTGTAGGCGTAAGGATGATCGAGCAATAGCCCCTGCTCGCCTTCGCCCACCAGTTCCTTTAGTCCCCCCTGCCCGGGCGCCACTATAGCAGTGCCGGCCGCCATGGCCTCAAGAATCGATGTGGTGAGCCCGGACGTCGCATAGGGGGCGCAGAGGATCTCGGCACGATCATACTCTTCGGGCAGACGGTCATCGCTGATCGGTCCGGAAAAAGAAATCCGGTCACGCAGTCTGCGCGGCACAACCAGATTATCGCGCCAGGCAAGGTCTTCGCCACCTACGATGGCAAGCTCAAAGGGGGATACGTCCTCCGGCAGCAGGCGGATAGCGCGCAGCAACAGGGCCATGCCCTTGCGGGGATCGCTCCAGGCTGCAAAGATAACCAACGGCTTCTCGTCACCGCCCGTTTCCCCGGGGAAGAACCTGTCCGTATCTACTCCACTGCCGATGACCGTGTAGCTTCCCGGAAAATGACTGGAGACGATACGACGTGTGTTCTGTGATGTACAGATTCGTCCATCCAGCCGGGAAAGGAAACGCTCCACCACCGGACGCATCAGCTGATAACTTAAAAATCGTTCCCCTCCGGTATGGAAGGTTGCCACGACAGGGCATTGAGCAAGTCTGAGCGCGGTGAAGGAGAGGCTTGGCGGATAGGGTTCGTGTACATGCAGGATGTCGAACATCTCTTCATTCAGAAGATGGTTCAGTTGCTCGGTTACATCCAGTGGCAGCGCCAGGTTCGCCAGGGACTCACTGTAGGGAAAGCGGAAGGTGCCACTGATCTTGATTAGCCGAAACGGGTCTGCGCTGGTTTTCGTGGACAAGGTCGATCGCTTGGCTTTGGCCGGGACTGAACCGGGGCCTCTCGCCCTACGCTTGCCACGGGCGGTACGCTTGGCGGCCCTGGCCCGCTTACGCGCAGACCTGACGCCACTGCGCTCCTCCGCGGGAACGATCACCGAGACCTCGTGACCCAATCCCGCCAGCGTGACGGCAAGACCGCGTATATGCCGGTTTACCCCCCAGCGGGAGGTCCAGGCATATGGGGAGACAAGACCTACCTTGAGCTGTCCGGCCGGCAATGTCATGGACACAGGTTAATGGAAAGAGGAGAGGGTGGCAACATTCATCCACATCACCGAAAGGGCCGCCGGAGGCGGCCCTTGTAGCGCATAAATCAAAAACCCGCCCGCTATTTTTTCTTCGAGGCTTTTTTCGCGGAAGGTTTTTTCTTCGCGGCGGGCTTTTTTGGGGCTACCTTCTTTTTCACGGCCCGTTTCGCTGGTGCGGGCGAGGCTGTATCAGCAGAGCCGGTGAGAGCCGCGTTTGAGGTTCCGGCGATGAAGGCCTCTGTCATGTTACGGCACACATCATCGGGATGCTGTCTCGGAGGCGATTTCATGAAGTAGGAGGATGGTCCCTCCAGCGTGCCGGCGATGCCGCGGTCGAGAGCCAGCTTGGCGCAACGCACGGCGTCGATGACTATTCCCGCCGAGTTGGGTGAGTCCACGACTTCCAGCTTGAGCTCGATGTTCAGAGGAACATCGCCGAAGGAGCGTCCCTCAAGCCTGATGTAGGCCCACTTGCGGTCTTCGAGCCAGGCGACATGGTCGCTGGGGCCGATGTGCACGTTGTCGGCGCCGATATCGTAGTCGATCAGCGAAGTTACGGCGTTGGTCTTGGAGATCTTTTTGCTCTCGAGGCGTTCGCGCTCGAGCATGTTCATGAAGTCGGAGTTGCCGCCCACGTTGAGCTGGCTGGTGCGCTCCAGTCTGACGCCGCGGTCGAGCATAAGGCTCGCCAGGGTGCGGTGAACGATCGTGGCGCCTACTTGAGACTTGATGTCATCCCCTATAATTGGCAGCCCCTTCTCCTTGAAGCGGGCCTGCCAGTAAGCCTCACGGCCAATGAAGACGGGGATGCAGTTGACCATGGCGCAACCGGCGGTGAGAATCTGTTCCGCGTACCACTTGGTCGCCTCTTCGCTGCCGACCGGCAGGTAGCTCACTACCACATCGGTTTTTGTGCTCTTGAGGAGACCGACGATATCGTCGGTGGGGCCGGGAGCCTTCTTGATTATCTTGGCCATGTATTTGCCGATGCCGTCGTGCGTCATGCCGCGTGCGACCTTGATGCCGGTTTTGGGAACATCGCAGAAACGAACGGTATTGTTAGGCGGCGCGTAGATAGCCTCGGAGAGGTCCTTGCCCACCTTGTTGGCGTCGATGTCTATGGCGGCCACGAACTCGATGTCGCTGATATGGTAACCACCGAGATTGACGTGCATGAGGCCCGGAACCTGCTCGCCGGCCTTGGCCTTCTTGTAGTATTCCACTCCCTGCACAAAGGACGAGGCGCAGTTTCCCACGCCGATAATGGCGACTCTCACGGTTTTACTCAAGGTAATTTTACCTCCAGGCTGTCATATGATTTGCGACGCCGCGCGGGCAGGGAATACCGTTAGCTATTCCCCGGGTGCGAAGCCGCCTCCTTAAACTGCCGCCGCACGTGCAGGATACGCTGCAACACGGTAAAGGCAGTTAACACCGCTAGAATATACATCACAACCGGCAGCACGCCAAACTTCTGGAACAGCATGCCCACGCCAAGCAGCAGAAGTCGCTCCGGTCTGGTCATGAGTCCGACCTTGCAGTCCAGGCCCAGTGCCTCGGCGCGAGCGCGCGCGTAGCTTACAAGAAATGAGCCGATCATGGTGGCGAAAGCCGCGCCCACCACCCACAGATTGTCATAATGTTCGAAAAGAATGCCGTCGTGAGCGTAAACCAGAGCTATCGCCGTCAGTATAACCCCCTCACCCATGCGATCGAAGGTAGAGTCCAGAAAAGCTCCCAGGGGCGTCACTTTTTCAGAGAGACGCGCCACCGCTCCGTCCAGCATGTCGCAAACGCTGCCAAAGAAAAAAACTATCGCGGCGGTCACGAAGTGTTCATACCAGATCAGGACCGCTGCTCCCATCGTCAGAGCGAGCCCCGCCACGGAAAGCATGTTGGGAGAGATGCGGGTCTTGCCGAGTATGGCTGTGAGCGGATTAAAGAGCCGCCGGCCCTCGGTGCTGTAGAAGTACCTCAGCTTTTCGATATAAAGCATTTTCTTAAAACCTCGTATTCCGGCCGAGAATGGCCGCTTCGGGCTGATTCTAGCAGAAAGCGGCGGAAAGATACCACCGGAGAGACTTGCGGATCCAGGATGTCAGCGTAGCGGGCAGTAAAATGGGGGACAGCGGAATCTATGGAATTTCGGGGGCTTTTTTCTTATGAGCAGCCGGCCGTACGGGTATTTATCTTGTTGAGAGTGCCCTTACCAGTAAAATGATGGTGGACGCTGCCAATATGACCGCGAAAACGATCGTAGCCAGCAGGGCATAGCTCACAATCTTCGTGTTGTTGTCGTAATCTTGCCAGAAGGAAGAGCTATATTTTACGCCGTCGTGCGTTCCTGGAGTATTGTCGACAAGCGGGTTATTGAAGAAGCGGCTTGCCATGGCATCGATGTTTTCCGGACCCCTGAGCGTGATCACAAATGATGGCGGCAACGGATTTCCGGAAAGGGCATCCAGCACTTCCTCGTGCCCTGCCAGGCTCTCCCTCAGCCTCTGGAGGGCTTCTTCCTTGCTGACGAACACGACATTCCTTGCTTCGGGCATCGCCTCGATCTCACGGCCCAGCCCCTGTATCGACACAGGCGTAGCGGTGTTTTTCACGAACACCTCTATTTCAGGCGGATCCTCATCAACCAGTGACTGAAGACTGTGTCTTGCTAAAGCAAGACCAGCCACCCCGGCAAGATCGATAATCAGAAGAACGAAGACAATGATTATCGCGGCCAGACGCCACGCCTTATTGTCTTTCGGCGTGTACGGGGGATCTGTCACAGCTGCCCCGGCTACCTTTTTTCGACCAAGAATGTAACCGCAGGCAGCACAGAATGTCTCGCTGGCGAGTACTTCTTTACCGCAATTAGGACAACGCAACATCAATCTCCGGGGTTTTGATAATCACGATCATGCAGCAGAATGCCAAAGAATATTTACGGGCGCGAAATCAGAAGTCGAATTTACGGTTTCCCTATATAAGCGGTTACTGTGCTGCCCGCATCGACTATGGTACCAACCGCCGGGTTCTGGTCATAGACAAATCCGTGGGTTGCGGCATCGGGGTTGGATACCTTCTGAAACGAGCCAATCAGGCCCTTTGCGTCCAGCGCCGCCTGCGCTTGCACTTGTGTCATGTTATAGAGCTCCGGCACCGTAACTGGAACCGGTGCAGGGCCCTTACTGATCACGACGCTTACCGACGAGCCCTCTTTGGCCTTCGACCCCGCCGCCGGGTTCTGGCTGATAATCTGGCCGTTGGGCATGGAAGCGTGATTTTGCTTGGTCACATCGCCCAGCTTCAGGCCCGCCGCGGCAAGACTGGTTTCCGCCTGGCTCGTCGTCATCGTCGTCACATCGGGGACAGTGACCTCCTTGGGAGGCTCAGGGCCCTTGCTGACTACATATTTTACCGCGGAGCCTTTTTGAACCTGGGTGCCGGGAGCCGGATCCTGGGAAACAACATTGCCTTCCGCCACGGAAGCCGAATATGCATCAGGTTGCCGGTCGCCGGTCAGTCCGGCCTCCTTGAGCTTGGACTCGGCGTAGTTGGACGACTGTCCCAGGAAGTCGGGTACGGCCACCTTGTTGCTTCCTTTGCTGATGACCAGGCGCACGACACCGTCCTGCTTGAGCTTGGCGCCCGCCTCCGGATTTTGTCTGATCACCTTTCCGACAGCGACAGAATCGCTGAATTCCTCGGACTCGATTTCAGATTTCAGTCCTACCGCCTTGATATTGGCCTCTGCCTGTACTCTGTCGAGGCCGGTCACACTTGGTACCGGGATTGAGCCCTGCTGGGCAAAAGCCAGGAGGTATATGCCTGTAGCCGCTGCCGCCAGAGCCACGAAGGCGAGCAACATGTAAAGATACTTTTTATTGCCAATACCCTTCTTGCCACCCGAACCAGGCTGGGTCTGCCGGACCATGGTCGGATCTAGTGTTTCAGGCCTCGCGGTGTCAGTACCCGCGCCCAGAGCCGCACCTGCAGCTGCCGCGACTCCGGCAGGGATGACGCTCGTCATGGCGTTGTCGGCAGAAGTGGCAGCGGCAGTCACCGGCAGGTTCTGCCGGCAGCGCTCCAGGTCTGCGATAAACTCTTCAGCGGTCGGATAGCGGTCGCGCGGGTCCTTGGCAAGCGCCCGCATCACGACTGCGTTTAAATTGTCCGGGATCCGGGGCGCGAGCGCCTGTGGTGGAACCGGCATGTCACTCAGATGCTTCAAGGCTATGGCAACCGGGTTTTCACCTTCGAAGGGGACCTTGCCCGTGAGCATCTCGTATAGTACGACTCCCATGGAATAGAGGTCGGAGCTCTGCTCTACGGCCTTCCCCTTCGCCTGCTCGGGTGAGAGGTATTGCGCCGTGCCGATAATCGAGCCGGTTTCGGTCATGGCCGGCGCGGTTCCAGCGCGGGCGATGCCGAAGTCGGTGACTTTCACCTGGCCGCGCCCGTTGATGACGATATTATGCGGCTTGATATCTCGATGGATAACGTTGTTCTCGTGCGCGAACTGGAGCGCCTGCAGAATCTGCATGGAGATTTCTATAGCACGCACGGGTTCCAGACCGTTTTCGGGGATTACTTCCTTAAGGCTCTTGCCCTCGAGATACTCCATGGCGATGTAGTAACTACCGTCGGCTTCACCCCGGTCGAATATGCTGACTATGTGGGGATGGTTCAGAGCCGCGGCAGACTGCGCCTCGCGGCGAAAACGCGCCACGAACTCCTCATCACGCGCGTAGCGTTTATAGAGGATTTTGATGGCCACTTCCCGGCCCAGGTGAGTGTCTTTTGCCAGGTATACATCGGCCATGCCGCCGCTTCCCAGCCGGCGGATTATTTCGTAACGGTTGTCGAATATGTCAGTCAGTCTGCCTCATCTCTTTTCCAAATATATAACGGATAACTCTCGTTTTCATTACGACCGCCGCCGCATCCTGATTACAGCCCCAGGGCTGACAGCAACGTTTCCCGGGCAACCGGGCTGGAGATGCCGCCGCCGGCGTCTGAGTCTTCCACAACAACGGCTATGACATATTTCGGGGTGTCCGCCGGAGCGAATCCCACAAACCAGGCGTTGGGGCCGCGCCCATCGACCTCGGCCGTGCCCGTCTTGGCCAATCTGCACCTTCGACGTTTTTGCCCCGCGCCCTGTACCTTCATTTACCACTTTGACCATCATATCCTTCTCGGTCCGTGCCGTCTCCGGGCGGATTGGAATACGCCATACATCGGGACTGGCCTGCTTGATTATCGTACCGTTGTAGTCGGCGATGGAGTCGATGACATACGGTTTCATCATCCTGCCGTCGTTGGCTATGGACTGGCCCACCAGTGCCATCTGTAGCGGTGTCACCAACAGCTGCTCCTGGCCGAAGGCCATGGAAACCACCTGCGTTCGGCCCATGGGGTCATCGGGCGGAAGAAGCTCACCGTTTTCGTATCGTCCACTCACGCTCATTTCGTCCGCGGGCAGATCGAAGGGCGGCTTCTCATACATGCCGAACTTCTGCATGTATTCTACCAGTGTGCCCTGTCCCAACTTGTCGCCGATCTGGGCAAATGTCGTGTTGATGGACTTGGAAAAAGCTTCCTCGAGCGTATGCTCGCCGAAAGATTCCTTCTGATAGTTTTGTACGGTAAAGCCGTCAAAGATGTCCGTCCTGCCTTTGTCATCGCGGAAGCGGCTCAAAGATGTATATCCGCCACTCTCCAGCGCCGCCGCGGTGGTGATCATCTTAAAAGTCGAGCCTGGCGTGTAGAGTCCCTGCGTGGCGCGATTCAAAAGCGGCGACCCCGGGTCGGCGTTGAGAACATTCCAGTTTTCCTCGAGTTGATTGGGGTCGTATGTAGGATTCGATGCCATGGCCACAACCGCACCGGTCTTTGCGTCCAGGACAACAACCGCGCCCCGCTTGCCAAGCTTTTGCAGCTCGCCGAGAGCGGTCCGCTGGACCCGGGGGTTGAGTGTCAGCCTCAAGTCCGCGCCCTTCTTCTCCTTGCCCATCACCGTGTCGAGCAGATTGACCAGCTCCACTTCGTCGGCGGTGCCGGTAAGATACTTGTTCTGGGAGTGCTCAAGACCGACCTGCCCGTACTTTATGTTGTTATAACCCACCAATTGTGGTGCAAGGTCACCCATAGGATAGACGCGGTAGTAAAGGTCGGCTTCCTTGCGATTGCTGGCGAACTCGGCCTTGTCACTACCCAGGATGAGCCCCGCTCGATACGCATTTGCGCGAAAACCTTGCGCGTGTTTTGCGGATTATCCGCCAGGTCCGAGGCCTGGATGACCTGCCGGTAACCCAGCATCAGTATCAGACTGGCGAACATTATCACGGAGACGTAAAAAAGACGGCGTACAGGTTTGTTCATCTGGTCTTCTCCGCGTTAGTCCGGTTGCTGATAAGTATCAGGAGCGCCAGGGCGCCGAAGTTGGCTACGATGGAACTTCCTCCATAGCTGACGAAGGGAAGGGTGATGCCGGTAAGTGGTATCAGTTTCATGACGCCACCGATGATAACAAACGTCTGTAGCACGAACCCCGCGGAGATCCCCGCCGCCAGCAACTTGGAGAACCCGTCATCGCTGTCGATCGCGATCTTGAACCCACGGTAGCAGAAGAGCATGAAAAGCACGATTACCGCCGTGGCTCCCGCCAGACCCAGCTCCTCGGCGATCGCGGAAAAAATAAAATCCGTCTCGAGCTCGGGAACTATGGTGCTGCCGTTCTGCAAAAGCAGATAACCCTTACCCAACCCGGTCCCGAACAATCCTCCATCACCGATTGCGAACAGGGACTGTACGATCTGGTAGCCCGAGTCCATGGCATCAGGCCAGGGATTGATCCAGGTGTCGACTCTCAGCTTCACTGTAGCCTTGAGTCTGAACGCAAGCACCGCGCCGCCGCAGAAGAGCAGGCCGCCGATGACCGGATACGTGAGCCTGCCCGTGGCAACATAGGTCATCGCCAGAAAGATGCCAAAAAAGAGCATCGAGGTCCCCAGGTCATTCATCAGAAGCAGCAGGGCGAACGACATGCCCCACATGGTGACCAGGGGGCCGAGATATTTCAGGGGCGGCATCGGCAGGCCGAATATATGCCAGGTTGTGGTCGAGAGTAATTCGCGGTTACTGTTGAGATAGCCCGCAAGAAAAATGGTGATCAGCACCTTGGAGAACTCGCCGGGCTGGATTGAAAAACCTGCCACATGCAGCCAGAGGCGGGCGCCGTTTACTTCCTTGGCAAAAATTATTGTCAGGATCAGCAGCAACACGCCGACGATCCCCAGCAAATAGATATAATCGTCCAGCTTGCGGTAGTTTCGCAGGAAGATGACGATGAGCGAAAACAGCCCCAGCCCTATCATCAGCCACCTGGTCTGGGCAGCTGCCAGCGTAGGATCGATGCGATAGATCATCATGATCCCGATAGCTGAAAGCAGGGCGGCCAGTGGCAGCATGAACGGGTCCGCGTGCGGAGCCGCAAGACGCAGCAACAGATGTACGGCCAAAAACAGCCCTACGAAGAGGAGCCCATGACTTAATGAGGCGGCATTGATCTGGGCCGAGCGTGTGGCGTAAACACTGGCAAAGCCGATCACCATCAGCAATATCACCGGGAGAAAATTTACCAGTTCACGATTGCGCTCCATCTAGTACAGAGCTCCCGGTGGGATGATTGAAGGGGTGGTTGTGGTCTTACTGCGATCTTCTTCCTCTTTCGCCTTACGGTCCGCTTCTTCCTTGCGAGCCTTTGCCTCGGCCGTATAATTTTCAACCATCTGCTCGGCCTCGCCCAGGGATTTTACGTCCTGCTTGCTTACCCGCTCCTGTTCGAAGGGCTCCAGATCATCAAATCTTGCCGGGCTGCTGCGGTAAAGCGTAGACAGGGGCCAGGGGCCGAAGTCATAAGGAACCCCGCGGAAGATGGACACCCGCCCGCTATCGACGCCCACATAGTAAAACTGGCGAGAGACAAACCAGGCACCGCCCAGCACAACAGCCGCTAGCAACAGCCCGGTGGCGATACGTCCCGGAATCGACGCAAACCATTGTCTGAACGAGCGCTTTGCTTGCGGCGCCATCGGCGCGTCGGCGCGCGCGTCGGCGGCTTCTAAAATCCTTTCGGGCTCATTCGCGGGCTCGGCTGGAGCCGGAACGGCAAACTTTTCAGTCGGCGCGGTATCCCCCGCAGCCACGGATCCATCGGGACAAAAGAGGACCACCGTCACATTATCGGCCCCTCCTCCCGAGAGCGCCGCTTCGACCAGGGTATCGGCCATCGCGGTCAGGGTTTCTCCACCGGCGAATACACCGGTTATTTCCTCGTCCGGGATCATCGAGTAGAGGCCGTCGCTACAAAGCAGAAAAATGTCGCCCTGCTTCCAGTCGATGCTGTCGGTATCAACATCCACGTTCCGGTCAACGCCTAGAGCCCGGGTGATAATACTTCGCTGAGGGTGGCTGGCCGCCTCAGCGCTGGTGATCTTGCCCTGGCGCATCATCTCTCCCACCAGCGAGTGATCCTCGGTCAGCTGTCTGAGGTTACCGTTTCGCCAGAGGTAGGCACGGCTGTCGCCGACGTGGGCGAAACCCACCATTTTGCCGGCGATGGCGGCCGCGGTGATAGTGGTTCCCATGCCCGAGTGATCTGAGTCGCCGCCCGCGGCCTCGTAAATACTTGAATTGATGCGCTTGATGAGTTTGGCAAGCTCGTCCTGCGGAGACCCGGTCTGTGGCATGATCCAGGCGAAGGCCCTGGCGGCCATCCCTGAGGCCACTTCGCCGGCCTGGGCGCCGCCCATGCCGTCGGCCACCATGAAGACCGGCGGCTGCGCAAAAAAAGAATCCTCATTGGAACCGCGGACTAGGCCCGTATGGGTTGATGTGGCAAAAGTGATGGGCATGGTTAAACGCAGCTCGACGCGATAGATGTCACTGGGGCGTCACTCCTCATACCGGAAAATCGTATCCCCGATAACGATCTCCTGTCCCGGCTTGATCTGGTGTTCCCCCTCGATGCGCCGGCCATCGATATAAGTGCCGTTAGTGCTCCCCAGGTCTTCCAGAAAAAGGTATTGCCTGCGGGCGAAAATGCGTGCGTGTGTCTGCGATACGTACTCATCCGGGAGGACGACCTGGCTGCGGGGCGAGCGGCCGATCGTGGCCCCGCTCTTGATCTCAAAGACCTTGCCATCGTCTATAACCTTGCTGTGCTGAACCACCAGGCGTGGTTTGAGATTGCTTGTCAGGTAATCGAATTCGCTGGTTGAGGCATCGGTATGCAGCGCCGGTTCTGCTTTCGGCTGTATGGGCATGCGTTCGCGTGGCGGTGGTGCCACCTGAGCCGGCGCCTGGGGGGCCTTGTGGGCGGGCTCCGCGTTCTTCATGGGGGCCGCGAGTGGGGTTTCTGGTTTTAACGGCATCGCGATCGGCTCGGCGCCGTGCTTTAAATCTCGAGCCAGCCTGCGCACTATCATGAAAATGAAAAAATACAGGAGCAGCAGAAACAAAATTTTGGAGCCGAAGAGTATGGGCTCTAACATAGTTGCCTTTCAAACCTCACTCTCGTTGTTCCCAGGGTCAATACATCTCCATTCTGCAAGGTCTTGGTTTTGACCTTCTTTCCGTTCACCTCAACGCCGTTGGTGCTGTCGAGGTCGACGATAACGTAATCGTTGCCTCTCAGGCGGAGCTCGGCGTGCCGCCGGGAGATATTGGAATCCTCAAGGGTCAGGTCGCACTGGCGGCTGCGGCCGATGAGAACGACGCGCTTGGTCGCCTCGTAGCTCAGGCTCCCCGTCGAAAGGGTTATTTTCTCGCGCGTCAGCCCCATCTCCCTGGCCTCGTTGGCGCTGACCGCCATGGTGCCTTCGGGGCTGCCCTGCGGACGATATACGACCGTCTGACCCATGATGTCGCCACCAAGATCGGGAATCGCCACAGGTTCTGCAGCAGCTACGGGCGGAATCTGTTCTCCAGCCGCCTGTGAGGGCGCCGACACCATTCTGGTGGCGATGCCGAACTCGCCCACAATCAGATCCTCATCTGTCTTGATAACAACGATAGGCCGGCTCAGTAGATCATAGCCTTCCTTGCGGGCATGCTCGGTCAGATAATCTGCAAGGTCGCTTTTCAGGTTTTCCTCATACGCTTCGAACTGAGTCGCATCTTCAGGCGCGAGGAACAGTGTATATTCGTTTCGAGCGTATATCCTCGAAACGCTGATCACCTTGTTGTCCTCCATCTCCTTGACGAGCTTGCGCGCCAACTCCACCGGCTGGACCGGAGACTTAAAGGCACGGCCGAAGCCGCTCTCGAAAAGACCCTGAATTTTTTCCTCAAGTTTTTTTAATACGCTCACGGAGGGGGTTTGGTTGAAGGTTGACTCTGGGAGACAGCAGGAGAAGCCCGACCTGGATTATAACGCAAAGCACGACCGTTTTCAGGAGTGAAAGCGGCAGAGCGTAATCCTGGAATATATAGGGCAACGACATATATCCACTCACCAGCAGGGCATTGGTTAGGAAAAGACCGGAAAGATCGTAGAAAAGCTTACGCCGCCGAACAAGCAGGGCGGCGGGAATCGCGGCCGCCAGCCAGATTACAGGTTGGACGAGCAAAACCGGTTGCGAATCGAATGGCACGGCCAGGGCAGTCAGCACGTTCCAGGGATTGTATTCTCCGCGGATCTGGCCGCTTAGATCAAACGTGTTTGCTATACCGATGTAATCCAGTGTCTCTGCTGCCGCAAGCAACTGATAGAGGGTCATTGCGGCACAGCCGATTACGGCCAGCGCCAGGCCTCGCCTGAGCCGGCCGGTGGCGCCGGCGACAGCCGGAAAGACCAGGCCGAGCCCAAAAATCCCCAAAACCGGAGCCAGGACCGGTATTAATGCTCCACGCGACCACGTGAGGCCGAAAACCAGGAAATAAAGAACGGTGGCCGCTGACAGAATCGCACCCAGCGCGGGAGAAAAAGCAATCACCGGAACCAGGGCAAAGCCCGCAAGCAAGGCTAACCCTGTGCGAGGCAGCAGGGCAACCGAGAGAAAGGCTCCCAACGCCAGCGGTAGCCGCCAGGTCTGGGGATAGACAGATGAATAATAAGAAGCGGCGCCGATCACGAGGGCAGCGATGCATCCGTTGAAGGCTCTCGCAGCCAGGAAACCATAGCGGCCGGCAAGGTCTTCATATATCCCCGGCCTCTGCTGATCGGCGCGGCGCAGTATCGTCGTCGCCTGCTCTTTACCGGAAAGCTCCGGGAGCACCTCGTCAAGGCCGGCGGCAAGGCTTCTCGCGCCCAGGCGCATGGATGGATCAGTATCCATGGCCTCCTCAAGCAGATCTGAAAGTTCCTCCGGCAGGTCGGGGCGTACGGAAATCAGCGGGGGGGCTCCCGCCTGGATCTTACTGATAGTCTCCATGGCCGTATCGCTTCTGAAAGGGTGATGACCGGTCAGGCACTCATACAGGGTCAGGGCCGCGGAATAGATATCGGTGCCACTATCCACCAGCCGGCCGTCTGCCTGTTCGGGCGACATATACGCTATCGTGCCCAGAACGTCTCCCTGCCGGGTGATGCGCTGGGTGTTTTCCAGCTGGGCTATGCCGAAATCCATGACCTTGACCCGTGGTGGCGATTCCTGCGACAGCATGATGTTGTCCGGCTTGATATCCCGGTGGATCACACCACGATCGTGAGCATGGTCAAGGGCTTCCAGCACCTGGAGCGCGATATTAAGGCAATCGCGGTCTGAAAGCGAACGGGCTGCGATGCTCCGTGTGAGCGTCCACCCCTCGACAAGCTCGGAAACGAGATACACGTTACGATCGTCCTCCGCCAGTTCGAAGACCGTCACGATATGGGCGTTGCCGAGCTTTGCGGCGGCTTGTGCCTCCCTGGCGGCGCGGTCATCAAGCTCCTCGGACCTGTGGACGGCTTTTACCGCGACCTGCCGATCCATCTTGAGGTCGTGGGCACGGTATACGGTGGAAAAACCTCCGCGGCCGATCTGCTCGAGCAGCTCGTATCGGCCGAGAACAACAGGATTTGACATGTTTTCCCGGATCATGGTTGTGGGCAAAGTGTAACCTCCCTGCTTCGTCAATTCTTTGCCGGTATCATGATTCCTCCATGCGTGTTCCTTCCAGGCAGGTTTCAGGTCCGGAAGCGTATGGACTGGTTTTGTTTTTTCGTCAGCCGGTTTGACCGGGCAAAAAAATAACCCAAAGTGTTTTCATTAAGAAGTTAAATATGTTAGACAGTAAAATGTCAGAAAACAGGAGGGTCATGAATAGGTTATCCATTTCCGCCATATTTATCGCTGCGCTGTTGACGCTTGTTCTTTTTTCAGGCTGCGGCAAGCAGACAGAGGATGCCAACCGCCTGGTCGATGAGGCCAGCGCGATTAACAGCGACACCCAGCAGAAGGTCGCCCAGACGGAGACCCTGATTCTTCAGGCCGGAGAACAGCAGACACAAGGCCAGACCGATGCCCAGAAGGCGACGCTGGGCAAGGTCAAGGCGTTGAATGACGAAGTCCTCTCCCGGATTGCCGAAGCCAGGGCGAAGACCGATCAGGCCGCAGCCTTAAATATCAGCGACTCCTATCGACGTCAGCTGCAGGCAAGCAGTACGGCCCTGGGAGCTGCGCAGGACCTGTTTCGCACACAACAGGAAATGGTGGTCCTTCTGATCAGCGATCCGGTCCTCGAGGGTCAGGACTCAAAACGGAAGTACGCCGAGTTGCAGACCAGAGCTACGGACCAGAGAACCATACTCGAGGATGCAGACGCCGAAGCAAAAAGACTTGCCGAGGAAAACGCCAGTCTGTCAAATAAATAGTCCAGTCATCCATGTCTTCGGGCGGCAGGTTCTTGCGCCGCGAACTGGTGCCTGTGTTATAATACAGGCGCTCTCGAGGCAGGGTGTCTGAAGCTTTGTCGAAAAGGCCCAGTTGCAGGTATTTTAGCACCGCGGGCAATGTTGGAAATGCCGTTGTCGGCTCTGCGGGCGAGTGGTGGAACTGGTAGACACGCTAGGTTCAGGGTCTAGTGCTCTTACGAGCATGGGGGTTCAAATCCCCCCTCGCCCACCATAGACGGGTCTCTCCAGCGTCACCAGACGAAAGGACATGCCAAGTGTCTTTCTTCGAGGATGATGAAGAGCAGATCGAGGAAGAAGAAGTAACTAAAGATGGAAAAAAGGCACGCCGGCGTAAACCGCCGTCGGGTCCGTCTCCCCTCGTCCGGGTAATCGTTATATTGGTAGCCGTGCTGGTGCTGGTTCTGATAACGAGCCTGGGCATCAAGAGCTGCCTCAACAACAAAAAAGTCGGGGAATACCGCGACTACTTCAACTCGGTCGGCGACGTTGTCAAGGATTCCGACGATCTCGGTAAACAGCTTTCCGACATGTTCCAGAAACCGGATGAGGCCGTTCGCCAGTCCCTGGAAGCCAAGCTGGCGGAGCTCCAGAAAGCTTCTGAGGACCAGTTGGTCCGGGCCAAGGCGATCAAGGCGCCCGACGATTTCAAGGAAGAGAATGAATGGTTCGTGGCTGCGATGCAGATCAGGGCCCGCGGACTGAAAGATCTGCAACCAGCGCTGCTCAATGCCCTGGAGGCACGCGACAATCAGGCCAGTGCGGCGCAGGTTTCACACGCGATGCTCATTCTGCTGACTAGCGATGTCACCTATGACGAGTTCTTCTATCAGCGAGCCCAGCAGGTTCTAAAGGATGAGAAAATAACCGACATCAAGGTTCCCCAGTCCAAGTTTCTGAAAGACCCGGCCCTGGCAAGCCAGCAGACTGCTGTAACGGTGCTGGAGCGTCTCAAGGGTGGCCCGGCAGCCCAGGTCACAGGCCTGCACGGGGTTTCCCTGGTTGGCGTCAAGGCAAAGCCCAGCGGCATGGCGCTCGCGGCCGACAGCGATAACAGCCTCAAGGCATCGGAGTCTATGACGTTTGAGGTGGAAATAGAGAATCAGGGAGAAGCCACGGAAAACGAGGTGCTTGTCAGCCTCAATCTTACCGCGCCTGGCAGGCCTTCCCCGCAAAAAGTCGATGGACGCGTTCCCACAATTGCTCCCGGAGAGCGGCGCACCATCGAGCTGACGGGTCTCGCGGCGGAGGCCAACACGCAGCCGGCGCTTCTAAGGGCCGAAGTCGGCCCCGTACCTGGAGAGGCCAACACGCAGAACAACGTCGGCGAGTACAAAATAGCTTTTAGTTAGGGTTGCCGCATCATGGCGGCGGCCCGAAAAATAGAAGGTTGGAGGTTGATTTAACCTTCAACCTTCACATGTTTGGGGCATGTGAACTCATTAATCGAAAATAACCTGACGCCGGCGTTCGTGGCCTCGATGGCGGTTGCCGCTGTCGCGCTCCTGTTGGCGGGTTATCTGCTCATCGTTTTCCGCCGCTACCGCCGCGATCAGAAAGTGGTCATGGGAGAAGGCCGTGAACGTGACCTCGTGGCCCACGCCAGGGCGATTCAGGAAAGCGTAGACGCCCTTTCCCATGATCTTATGCGCGTGGCCGACCAGATCGAACGCAGTGAGCGTCGTCTTGATGACTGCCTGACGTTCCGCAGTGTTGTCCGCTACGACGCCTACCACGACTTGAGCGGCATGCAGAGCACCTCCGTGGCTTTGATCGACGCGCAGTTTTCTGGTGTCATAATCAGCTCGATACAGTCGCGCGACCATGGCAGGATCTACGTAAAGGAAGTGCGACACGGTGAGAGTAAGGAGCAGCTTTCCCCGGAAGAGGAACAGGTGCTCAAAGAGGCCATGGGCCTGAAGAAACTGAAGGAAAAGAAAACTACCAGGATGGTGGGGGAAGCCGGTGCCTGACAAGGCCGTAAACGGGTACAGAACAGGATTTCTTGGACCCACTGGAACCTGGGCGGAGGAGGCGCTTCTGTCCTGCGACAAACGTGGCTCCGGGAAAACAGTGGCACTGCCCTCAGTTTATGATGTTATTGCGGCGGTTGCTGCCGGTGACGTCGACGAGGGTATCGTGCCGATGGAGAACGCCATCGAGGGTTCGGTGAGCGCCACCCTGGACGTTCTTGCCTTCGAGTTTGACAATGTGCACATCATCAGGGAGATCGTATATCCGATTCGTCATCGGCTCATTATGCGCACAAGCATGGAGTTGAGTGATATAGAGCGAATAATCTCCCACCCTCATGCCCATGCACAATGCCGTAAATTTTTGCGGGAAAGTCTGCCCCACGCCGAAGTGGTTGCCGCCAACAGTACAGCCGATGCTGTTCGCATGGTCAGCGAGACAGACGAATCCTGGGCCGCCATAGGCAGTTCCGTGGCGGCGGAAAGATACGGCTGTATCGCCATGGACATCGACATCGAGGACTACCCCGACAACCAGACAAGGTTTGTGCTTCTATCGACCAGTCCTGCCGCTCAGGACCAGGACGGGCCGTATAAGACATCCATCGTCTGCACGATCGCACACGACCAGCCAGGCAGCCTGCTGCAGATACTGCAGGAGTTTGCCCACCGCTATGTGAATCTCACCAAAATCGAATCCAGACCTTCGAAGAAAGGTCTGGGCGACTACGTATTCTTCATTGATACGGAAGGCAGAAAAGACGATCCCCAGGTAGCCTCGGCCCTCAAATGCCTTGAGTGTAAGCTCTCGCGCGTAAAGTTGCTGGGATCCTACCCCACCAGCTAGACAGCGCCCAATGGGCCGGAAAATCTCAAAATCAGCAACGTTCCGGAGGTGATCACCGCGGGCGAGTACAGCGTTTTTGAATGCCAGGAATGTGAATACAGGTCACAAAAGATCCGCTGGGGAGTGGGTCAGAACGATCCCCGCCTCCGCTTTCTGCCCGCCCATTGTAACCACTGTCATGAAATAGTCGAGGTCGACCTTACCGGACACGACGTGCTGATCGATACATTTACTCATACAGTGTGCGGCTCGCCAGTCTTTTTCTATGAAAAAGGACAGTCGTATGCGTGTCCGAAGTGCAACACTCCTAATCTGCACATACTGCAGAAAGGGTATTGGTAATCTCACCGGAGTTTCTCTCCCCGGCCTCCGCCAGCACCCAAATCCTGTCATAAATAGCGATTTTAAGTAAACGATCACCCTTGCCGATTACTCATTACACGGACCGTTTCACACGGTTATTTGGGCATGTCTTGACTCAAACAGGGCAAGTTTTCCGGGACGAGAGGCCAAATGAGCAGACTTTGGGGCATTCCGCTATTCCGACGGCTGAGTACGAAGATGGTCGCCGGTTTCATTGCAATCGTAGTCATCTTCTCCATTCTTGGAGTTGTGGTTCTGCACCAAGTAAATACCATGAGGACCGCCTCTGACGAGGCCCTCGATAGAGCCGAAGCCGTTCAGCATATAGAGGCGGCAAGGACGGCTGCCGCGCAACAGATCCAGGCCAGCTACGAACTAATGGTGGAAAACGAGGAGAGCAAGATCGTCAGCTTCGAGGAGGCGCGCCAGACACGCGATTCCGCGCTTGCTGATGCAAGCGCCCACGGTCCTTCTGAAATCGAGCAGGAGTGGTTTAAGCAGCTGGCCGTCGCGACAGCAAGCTTCGACAACAATTTTATTAACGAGATGGTTCCCGCCTGGCGTTCCGGAGATGCAGCCGCAACCCTTGCCAAGGAAAAGCAATCCGACCAGATACTTTCATCGATCGATAATCTGAGCCAGAAAATCGCCGTCAGTTTTAGCGAGCACAATAGGGAAGCCCAAGCCTCAGCTGATAACGCAGCTTCTCAGCTGAGGGTTTTCCTCATATTTGCCGGTGTCGTCGGTATAGGACTGAGTCTGCTGATTTCGGTCATTGCCGCAAGACGCCTCAGCCGGCCAGTCAGGGAACTGAAGCAGGCCAGCGCGGCCATGGCCCAGGGCGATTTCAACCGGCGAGTCGAAGTAACCACTTTTGACGAGATAGCTGAGTTGGGCGGTTCTTTCAACCGCATGGCGGATTCGATTCAGCGGAAGATCACCCAGCTTACGTACCTGTCCGATATAGCCCTGGCGATCAGTTCCGAGCTTGACTGGGAACGTGTGGTCGAGATCGTCATGGAAAAAGGCATTGAACTCACCGAGTCCCAGGCGGCCGCTATTATTCTTTATAACGAGGAGCGCGGTGAGTTCACGGATATATTCACAAAAGGCCTCAGCGACGATTTTGTCAGCAAAATGGAATTTCGCAAGGGCGGCCTGGCGGAAGAATCCCTGCTGGGGGAGCAGGCTATTTTCAGCGACAACATCAAGTCATCCCACAGACTGAGCCGGATGGCCAGCGAAGAGGGAGTCAAGGCATTCATATGCCTGCCTCTCAAGGTGCAAAAGAGAAAGCTTGGAGTTTTGTATGTTTACAGTAAAGAGTTCAGCGCCTACAGTCGCGAACATCTTTCGGTTCTGTCCATCCTCTCCAACCAGGCCGCAATCGCGATTCAGAACGCCCAGACGCTGGAGCAAAGCAAAGAAGAAGCGGTTACCGACGGCATGACGGGCCTTTACAACCAGCGGTATTTTTATTCCCGTTTGAAGGAAGAGATTGATCGCGCCCAACGCAACCACAAGTCATTGTCGGTTATATTCTGCGACCTGGACCGTTTTAAGAGTTTCAATGATATCAACGGGCATGCTCTCGGAGACAAGGCCCTCGTGGAGGTTTCGAGGTTGATCGTCGAATCCAAGCGCGCAATCGATATCGCGGCTCGTTATGGTGGAGAGGAATTTGCACTCATTCTGCCTGACACCGACACCTCGGGTGCCCAGATCATCGCCCATAGGATCCGGCGCCGCGTAGCAGGATTCGCTTTCGAGACCAAAGGCAGGAACGGTGCTCCTCTCACCACCAGCATTGGGGTGGCCAGTTACCCGGAAGATGCCCCACAGGTGCGTGATCTGGTTGACAAGGCCGACTGGTCCATGTATTACGGCAAACGCCAGGGGGGCAACAGGGTAACGCTGTTCCACGAAGAGTCGAGTGAGTTCGGCCAGGTGTGCCTCGAGGATCTCGTGAGGGAGGAGCTTCATATCGCGGCGGCCCAGGCGATGGCTGCCAGTGTGGATGAACGCAGCACATACGATCAGCGTCATGCGGAATCGGTAGCCAGGCTTGCCTCGACGATCGCCGCCGAGATGCGTCTGGAGGAGGAAGAGATCCACAAAATACGGGTGGCCGGCCTGCTGCATGATATAGGCCTCATCAGCGTTCCCGAGGACATAATAAACAAACGTGGAAACTTAAGCCCCGACGAATGGCGGAGAATCAAGGAACATCCGGAGGTCGGCGAAACGATCCTCAAGCACATCTCCAGTCTCGAGAGTTTTCTGCCCGTGGTGCGGCATCATCATGAACATTACGACGGCGCAGGGTATCCGGACGGTCTGTCGGATGAAAAAATCCCTCTGGGGGCACGCATCCTTGCAGTCGCGGACGCTTTCCAGGCAATGACCAGCGAGCGTCCCTACCGTAAGGCGCTCACGATCGAGCAGACCCTTTTAGAGCTACAGATGGGCGCCGGATCGCAGTTCGATCCGAGGGTCATAGATGCCTTTATCTCGCTCCTGAAACCCAGGCAGGCCAAGGCTTCCTAGAGGCAGCGGCTGCAAAGCCGGCTTCATGTCCTGCGGGGCACCTACTCCTTCTCCCGCAGTGTAAAGCTCGCAAGCACCAGCAGTGAAAGGCCGAAGCCCAGCAGCAACAAAAAGGGTGTCAGAAGTGAGTAGAACGAATTTCCATCGACAACAACTCCCCTCAGCACTTTCACGGCCCATGTCAGTGGGACCAGATAACTGCACCACTGGAGAACTGTCGGAAGATCGCCAATAGGGATGATCATCCCGGAGAGCAGTGCGGAAGGGATGATGACCATCGGGATGAATGGGAAGACCTGACCTTCATTGCGCGCAAAGTTGGAAAGGAACAGCCCCAATCCCACGGAAACAATCGCCAGGGCCAGCATGGTGAGCACAACGGCGGCGATATCATGCTCGATTTTTACATCGAACATATATCTGGTACAAACAAGAACCAGCGCCGTCTGGGCTGCGGCCACCGTTGAATAACCGGCAACGTATCCGGAAACAATCTCTCGCCGACGGTAACCCGAGACGAACATGCGGCTCAAGGTGCCTGCGGTTCGGTCTCTGACCAGAACGATTGTGGAAAGGACATAGGCCAGGAAATGTACCAGGTAGGCGGCGATGACGATGGCGTAGTCGGACACCCGGATGCCAAAATGAGCCAGTCCTGGCAGGGAGTCTATAACATATTTAAGCAATAACATCAAAATCAGCGGCACCATCAGCGACATGCCCAGGTAACGACGATCCCTCAGGAACTGCCGGTTGATGCGGGTCGCTATCAGGAAGCTGTGGCGGATCATTTTGCTTCTTCCAGGAGCGAAAGTATGACTTCTTCCAGGCTTTGCCGCTTTATGCTGATGCGTCCGACTCTTTTCTGTAATCCATACTCCTCGAGCAGGCGGGGGAGTTCCTCCTCATAACTGCCAAGCTCCACTTCTCGGGGTTCGCCCTCGATTTCCAGGTTCACGCGAGCCTTGCCGCGTCTTCTGATGGCCTCGGGCGTTTCTGAGACGAGGATCCTGCCGCCGAGTATGACCGCGACATGGTCACAGCGCAGCGCCTCGTCCATCTGGTTTGTGCTTAGAAAAATCGTGCGGCCTTTTTCGCAGAGTTCCGCGAATCGCCGCCAGAAGCTCTGTCGCAGCACGGGGTCGACTCCCGCGGTGGGTTCGTCGAGGACCAGCAGTTCGGGGTCATGCATGAGGGCGCACGCCAGTGATGCCCTCTGACGCATTCCTCCGGAGAATGTATGGAGGGGGTTGTCACGGCGGTCCCAGAGTTGCACGAACTCCAGTGTTTTACGAATTCGATCGTCGATATCCGGCGGCCTGAAGGCGCCGCCAAAAAAGCGCAGATTCTCAATTGGGCTTAAGTCATCGTACAGTGAGGAGGTCTGTGGCATGTAGCCAAGAAATTTTCTGACAGCGTGACGGTCGCGGGCAACGTCAAGACCAAGAACCTCGACACGACCCCGATCGGGCTTGACTAGACCGCAGATTGCCTTGATCAGCGTTGTCTTGCCGGATCCGTTCGGACCCACCAGTCCATAAATCTGCCCTCTGCTGGTGCTCAGAGATGCACCATCGAGAGCGCTGATGGCGCCGTAACGCTTGCTCAGGTCCTCTATAACGATGGCAGACTCAGGATCGGCCGTGGAAGGCATCAGGTCTCCAGTAACGA
>JBAZWE010000023.1:0-24369 GCA_041660545.1 Thermoleophilia bacterium | reverse complement strand
ATCAGGAAGATGGCACAAGACCTCGACTTCGACATCGAAATAAGGGTATGTCCAATAGTGCGTGAGAAGAACGGACTGGCCTTAAGCTCGAGAAACTCCTATCTGACCGCGGAGGATCGTGAACAGGCGACAGTCCTCTATGCGGCGCTCACCAGCGCCTGTGAAGCGGTGGCAAAAGGTGAAACCAACGCAAAAAAGATCAAGCGGCTCATGAAAAGGAAAATGGGAGAACATTTCAAGGTGGAGTATGAATACGCAAGGATCGTCGACCCCCAGACCATGGTGTCCATCGATAAAATCGAAGGCAAGGTGCTGGCGGCGGTAGCCGCCCAGGTCGGAAAGACGCGGCTGATAGACAATATGTACCTCGTTCCCGGGGAGGACAAATGCGGCGAATAATGATGAAAAGCAAAATACACAGAGCCACGGTTACGGCCGCCAGTGTGGATTACGATGGAAGCGTAACCATCGACCGGGAATTGATGGATGCGGTCGATATCCTTCCACATGAACAGGTGCATGTGCTGGATATCAGCAATGGAGCGCGGCTCGTAACCTATGCCATACCCGGGAATCCCGGAGAAGTATGCATAAACGGCGCTGCAGCGAAGATGGTCGATGTTGGTGATATCGTCATCATCATCTCTTACGGCGAACTCGCCCCCGGTGAAGTCGAGGGGTTTCAGCCTGCAGTAGCCAGAGTGGATAAAAGCAACCGGATTATAAGTCTGGAAGGACGCGATAATAACAGGAAAGACCAGACACAACCCGCTCATCACCCGGGTCGTGTGACGGAGAGGAAGGACTGATATGCCCGCAGGAAAAAAGACAGCCGGGGCAGAGCACGATTCAGTGGGAGTCTTCAGCCGTGAGCTGGAATTCCCCATGCGCGAAGAGCTGGACATATTGAACATTACGGATGACGTATCCCGGGTCGTTGGTGAAAGTACCTTACGTGACGGCACCGTCACGGTGTTCGTGCCTGGCGCGACCGGAGTTGTGACCTGTCTGGAGTATGAACCTGGCGTAATAGCGGACTTCAAGGCCGCTATCGAGCGAATCGCGCCGCGCGATATCCCATATGACCATAACCTTTTTCAAGCCGACGGAAACGGCCACTCCCATGTTCGCGCGGGGCTTGTCGGACCTTCGCTGGCAATACCCTTCACCGGCGGTGAGTTGATACTTGGCGTCTGGCAGAAGGTAGTCCTGGTCAATTGCGACAATCGGCGCCGTACGCGTAAGCTTGTCGTGCAGGTTATCGGCGTCTGACCGGCTTAACGGGCAATGCCACCCATCCTTCAACTTGCTCTCGACTTCCTGGATCTTCCACGCGCCTTGTCTGTTGCTGAGGAGGCCATCAGAGGCGGTGTTGACTGGATCGAGGCAGGAACCCCTCTGATCAAAAGCGAGGGCCTGGAAGCCGTTCGCGAGATGAAGCGGCGATGGCCTGACCGGATTATCGTAGCGGATCTGAAAACCATGGACGCCGGCCGTTTCGAAATGGAATCCGCCGCCAAGGCTGGCGCCGGTGTCGCTGGAGTGCTGGGCGCCGCGTCGGACGCTACAATCACAGAGTGCATCGAGGTAGCCCGCAATTATGGCCTCCAGATCATCGTCGACATGATCGAGGTTGAGAATATCGTCGAGCGCGCCAGGCAGGTAGAGGCGATGGGAGCCGATTTTGTCGGCATTCATACCGCCATCGATCAACAGATGCAGGGAAAAGCGCCACTTGAGCTGATTCAGAGCGTCAAGGAAGCGGTCGACATCCCGGTTTCGGTGGCCGGAGGGATCAATTCAGAAACCGCGGCCCGAGCCGCCAGCGCTGGTGCCGACATCATAGTTGTGGGTGGAGCCATCATCAAGGCCGCCGATGCTGAGAGCGCAGCCAGGCAGATCCGCAAGGCCATCGACACCCGGTCAGAAGTCAGAACATCACTCTACAAGCGCGCAAACCTCGATAATATTCGTTCCGTCCTCGAGACCGTATCCACAGCCAATATCTCCGATGCCTTGCATCGCGGTGGCGACGTCCCTGGCCTTAAGCCGGTGTTTCCCGGCATCAGGATGGTGGGTCCGGCTGTCACGGTACGAACATCCCCCGGTGATTGGGCCAAACCTGTCGAAGCAATTGATTTTGCACAGGAGGGCGACGTGCTGGTAATCGACGCCGGTGGCGTCGGACCGGCGGTCTGGGGGGAGCTGGCAACCCACAGTGCGCGCGAAAAAGGCATTGCCGGTGTATTGATCCACGGCGCTGTCAGAGATACCCCTGAGATTCGCGAACTCGGGTTCCCTGTCTTTTCTTCTGGAGTCACTCCCACGGCAGGAGAACCCAAGGGATTTGGAGAGATAAACATACCTCTGCTGATCTCGAAAGTGAGTATTCAGCCGGGCGACTGGCTGGTCGGAGACGATGACGGTGTTGTTGTCTTGCCGAAAGCCAGGGCGGCGGAGATCGCTAACAGGGCAGCAGATGTACTGGAGAGGGAAAATCGTCTGCGGCGTGAGATTCTGGATGGAAGCACGTTAAGCCAGGTGGCATACCTGCAGAAATGGGAAAAAACTTAAAGCCGTCGATCTTGTGCGGCGAGCCGATAACTACGATTCGTCCCGTTCCTTTTCAAGTCTTATTGTTGCGTGAAGCCGCAGGCTTACATCCCCCGGAATGGACTCAGGCTCGATGGAATGATAGAGCGTAACCGTTCTGCGCAGGGTGTTTACGACAACGCGGCAGTTTTCACAGCCTTCAAGATGTCGTTTTATCTCCTCGCAGGTCTTTTCTGCAAGCTCGTCGTCGATGTACTCCGACAACCCTTCGAATATCTCCCTGCAATCCATTATGCTTTGTCTCCTGTAAAATAGGCCGACAGACGATTTCGTAAATAAAGGCGAGCCCTGTGTAGCCTGGATTTTACCGCCGCAACCGATAATCCCAAAACTTCCGCCACTTCGGCCGCCGGTAATCCTTCCACATCCCTGAGCACAAAAACCACCCTGTACATTTCCGGTAATTCAGCTATCGCCTCATCCATTACCTGACGTGCTTCGTTATTCAGCAGCTTTTCCGAAGGACTCTCGGACCAATCGGTCAGCTTGATCCCTGCGTGTGCCATCTGTTGCACCGAGTTTGCTTCGTCAAGAAATTCACTTTCACTCTTGTCTCGCCTGCTCCGTTGTCTGAGCTTGGTCAGGGCTGCGTTGGTTGCGACACGATAAAGCCAGGTTGAAAAGCTCGACCTGCTCTGAAATTTTCCCAGAGAGCGAATAACGTTGAAAAAAGTGTCCTGCAGTACATCCTCGGCATCATCCCGATTTCCCAACATACGGTACGCAAGGTTATAAACCCTGCCTTCATAGCGGGAAACAAGAGTCTCCAGGGCTTCATTGTCACTCTTTCCAATCCGCTCAATTAATTCTGTGTCGGTGGGAACTGAATGCTCCATTTGTTAGACTAATGTCTGTTTGAAAAGATTCGATTGGATATTATAGCCAATCGCAGTTTATCATGGTCCGGCATAAACGGGGCCCTGCGAATCTTTTCAGTCGATATGGCATCCAAACTTACGTATGCAGATATTCGGCTCGGCAAAAGCGCCGGGCGTTAATGTGGGAGGTGAAGAGTAATATGGCAATCTATGATCTGAAGTGCGATGAATGTGGACATCAGTTCGAGAAGTTCGTAACCGGCTTCCTGACTGAAGAAGATAAAACCTGTCCCCGTTGCGAGAGCCGCAAGGTTTCGCAAAAATACAACAGTTCCTTTGGTATCGGGTCTTCATGCTCAAGCTCTGGCGGTGGTTGCAGCAGTCCGCCGAATACCAGCTTTGGTTGAGGCTAACATCACGGCCCGTGAGGCCTTGAATCATGTTATACAGGAAATGAATTATGCAGAGAGCTGTTATATCATCTGATGACTGTTCGGGGCACGAGAAGTGCCCCGCAAGGAAAGAGTGCCCGACTAAAGCGCTCGTGCAGCTTGATCCCGGGGAAGTAGTAACCGTGATCGGGTCTTTGTGTCGAGGTTGTGGAGATTGTGTTGCGTCATGCCCCGAACGGGCAATCAGAATCAAGCAGATATAGCTTCCCGTAATTTTAGCTTTTTATGGGACGGTCTTTTATTAGTCGAAAGGAGAAAAAGTTGTCAGCTGATATCCTCGAAGCAACAGATGCGAATTTTAAATCCGAAGTACTGGAATCCGAGATTCCGGTGATCGTTGATTTCTGGGCAGCCTGGTGCGGCCCTTGCAGAATGGTAGGACCGATCGTTGAAGAGATCGCCAAGGATCAGGATGGTCGCGTGAAGGTGGCAAAGCTTAATGTTGATGAGAACCGCGAGACAGCCACCAAGTACGGAATCATGAGCATTCCTACAATCCTGCTGTTTGAAAATGGAGCAGTCGCCAAGCAGGTTGTTGGTGCCATGCCAAAGACCGCACTTGTTCAGGAACTGGGCCTCGGATAGGAAAGTATTGCCGGTTGCAGTCAACCGGTTCTGTCTGTTTTTAAGCTTTGTGGCTTAGTAGTGAATTGCTACTATTGTGCCGATTGGCGTCCAGTTGTACAGGTACTCGGCGTCAGGGAGAGGTAAGCCCACGCATCCATGACTGGTGGGCGTCCCAAAGCTGGTAGCCCAGTAATTTCCATGTATAGTGTAGTCTCCATTGAACATGAGAACCCACGGAACATTTGGAGCTACATAACCTTCTCCGCGCATGTCGATCTTCTCCGCCTTTGCATAAACTGCGTATGTACCAGTTAGACTAGGCGTAGCCAGCGAGCCGCTGGAACAAGTCATTGTTTTTACCTGCTGGTCATTATCGAAGAGCGTAACCCTTTGCGCCGTTAGATCGACATCAATCATTTTTGAGGGTTTAGTCGTAAAGCTGCTTTCTACATCCTGGCGCAGAAAGCTGCCACTTTTACTACGAAAAGCATTTGTGCCGCCCTTTAAACGGATAGTAATCTTGGCTCCCTGGGTCCAGTTTTGCAACGGCTTGAATTCAACCTTGTCGGGCGCAACCCAGTCCCAGGCACCGAGTGTTGAAGGTTCCACGGCAAGCAGGGATTCCGCCAGTTCAGGATTGCGGATCTCCTCACTGAAATTAAGTGAAGGCCTCTCCCCCAGACTCACCCCGGATTCTCCATCACCTGGTACAAATACCACTTTCAGTGGATTGGTGGTTGCGACCTTCTGTGTATACGGATGCTGCAAATTTGCGCCGTTGCTGGCGATTGCCCCTGTGATAGTAAGATCGTACTTCTGCCCCTGCTCATAGCCATCAAAAACAATAAACGCTTTTGTGGGATTGGTCTCGTCCACATGAGAACTTGAAGAAAGCTGCGGGTTGATTTCATATGAAAATGATTCGATCGGAGTATTGAATTCAATCGCGATCGGCTCCCCCATTTGAACAACCTGAAGCTCTTTTGTGAATATTGGAGCTGGAGTGATTATCGTTTGGAAGGAAGCATGCTCTGTAACATCGCGTGTCTGCGGACCCGTCAATGTTAAATCTGTCAGCTCGCCATTAACCGTTATATCGTAACGGGAGTCAGTCCGAAGGAGAGGTTCCCCGCTGGTTGTGACAAAAATGCCGTCTTTTAAAGAACCTTCAATATCACGTACTCCCATGGAAGCACCTGTGGGATCAAGTGAAATTTCCTTCACACTTACATCCTTGATGCTCCCCCTCAGCCAGCTGGTTGATACTTTCAGTTGGGAATCGACGGGAACATCATTACTTCCGGGAGAAGGATCTATTTTCACGGCAGGCGGAAAAATCGCGGCCATGCTGATGTATGCGAGAATCGCTACGGCCAACACAGAAAGGGCAATGACAATTACAGCCCTTTTCTTGGCCGATGGACTACTTATTCCTTGATGCTGTATCGTTGTCGCTCTACTCATCTTTTTTAAAGTCCGGAATTACGTTCCTTAATCATTATATTATAGCGGTCTCCAGGGAAGGAAAAAAAGAAATCGTCAAAGTTAACGATGCCGCTTTTGAAAGCCGATAAACAGTCTAGAACGAAAAAGGCAAACCCATCGCGAGGTGGGGGCGCAAAGCTAGGGGTCTCGCAAGAGACAGCCCGGTCGCCGAAGCTAATGAAGCTGCTCTTTATTGAGTAGCAATTGACGTGTTGCAAGGTTAGCAGCTCATCTGCTCCGACAGACAAGGCAGAATGAGCTTTTTTATTGCCCCCACCGGGACGCCAGGCGTATGCGACGCGGTTTGCCCATTGGAAGAAGATGGCAATGGGCAGCGCAAAGAAAAAAAGCAGGACTACAAGAATCACGTTTCTTGCATTGATGATATTTGCAGGCGCCTGGGCCTTTTCTTCAAATACGGGATTAGCCGAATCATCCTCAGGTAACGTCAGAGTCAAAGTTAATGTCATGGACGCGGTCGGCGTGATGGTCGGTAAATCAGATTTGGATTCGCTATCTGGTTCCAGAAACAGTCAGGTAATTAAAAAGTTTGTCACCCGTACAGCGTCATCTCGGCTTGGAGATCACTACACGGTTCGCACGGTAAGCGCTCTTGACGCACTTACACAAGCGGCATTTCGAGCGAGGCAGAGCGCAGGTATGTTGAGCTTTGATGATGTTGTACCGGGTGGCGCAATTGCTGATGACAAATCGGCAACCGAAATGGTAGTTACTGTCAGTATGCTTTGACCTTAAAAAGTCGTCCCTCGTCGGCCCCAAACCGACTTTTAGCCCTGGCGGCATGCATCTTGCCCGAATCCCTTCAATGGGATAGATGTGGCCGCCGAGGCTATTTTTTTATTTTTAGAAGGAAACCAATCAAGTTTTGTAGAAAAAGAATCTGCGGCTGAAAGGAGTACATCCGCACTGCCGCAACTCTCCGGCATGGATTTGGCATTCGGTCTGTTCAGAATCGAGTGCTGTCGTAATTCTTTGAAATATTTGATGGAACAGGAGACTAATGGACATACAGGAACTGGTTGATTCTAGGATTGCGGAAATTCAATCACGTGCCACAGGATTTTCAAAGGACGACTATCGTGTGGAATTCGATGATTCAAAAAGCTCAAGAACAAACAGTGTTAGAAATGTGATTGAAAATAACAAGTTTTCGCGCAAACCGAATTTGCTCCGGGGGGAATCACAGGATGAAATTCGCGAGAGTGGTAACATGTCTGAGGTAATAGCCACTATCGACCATTCGCTAGCCAGGATAGCGGAAAAAATGCTGGATGTAACAGATCTGGTTGCGAGCGATTATAGCCGGCTTGAAAACGATCTTTTAAAATCACGCCTCGCTGTTCTGTTAGGTGCGGAATCGGTTCTTGATATGGCCGTCACGCTCAGGGAAAAGGCCCTTTTGATCAATTCTGAGTTTGTGCAGATGAACGAGGAATGTACTGACGATGAGGAATACGTCTCTTTAAGGCAGGAAAAAGGCAGGGCCAGTATGCATAGCCATGGAGTGGCGGCCTTGTTCAGAAAGACCTAGCTTGAGACCATCCCGGCATTTAAACGCATAAGTGGAAAGAAACGATAATTTGACTCCTGTCAGTATTTCTCCTAGGTTAGGCAATGCTTTGAATTTGGATATCGAAAATCCACATGATTATACGTCCGGGGTCGGCGTTTCCCTCTTTACCTCAAAAGCCAGTATTTCTCTCAAGAGTCATGAAACAGACATCATCAAGAAATGGCTTACTACGGTAATTGATGATTTAGGGCTTACGTCCCTTCAATCGTTTCCGACCCAGGAACTGTCGGCTGGATTCCCTGAACTGATAGATTATATTGTCAGGTCGATTCAGGAATCACCTGAAGACAGGACTAACGATTTCCATCTCGATGAAATTGCCGCCAGACTGGCTACCCTGCGCCGGGAAGGGCCTGCTCTGGAAAAAATGCTTGGTGATTACGCATTACTCAAGCGCCTGCTCCTTGATGCCGCCGTCGGTGACTTGCGAAAGACAGATTTGGCCGCCGTTCAGCTTTCACAACGCATAGATGAAGGTTTCAACAATATTTTGAAGGCAGGAATAGAGGCATATGTCGAGCAAAACTCGATCGAACTGGAGCATCTGGCAAACACAGACGCCCTGACGGGACTATTCAATGTAAGATATTTTCGCAGGCAGCTTCACAAAAACCTCGAAATGTACAAGCGTTACCGCATTCCCTTCGCGCTTATGATGCTGGATCTGGATAATCTGAAGGAGCTGAACGATGCGCTCGGGCATAATGCCGGCGACAGTGCGATCAGGCACCTGGCTTCGGTCATGAACAATGAGAAGCGGGAGACTGATATTGCAGTCAGGTACGGAGGAGATGAGTTCTTTCTGCTTTTACCCGGGACATCGACGGATGAAGCCGAGCGTCTCGGCCATCGGGTCAGCCGGCGAGTACGACATATCAATCTTATGACCGGTGGTACAGAGATTACCGGTGTGTCAATCGGAGTTGTTTCCTGTCCAGTTGATGGAACTGATGTCGGAGCATTGCGGGCCAAGGCCGATCGCGCACTATATCTGGCAAAATCAATAGGCGGAGCCACGGTCACAAGATATCGCGATTTCGCTTGATCCCGAATATCGGCGCAGACGCCGAGCAGGATCAGAGTTTATAGCCTATAGTGCGCAGAAGCTTCTTGCGCTCAGTAACATCATCTTCTTTTTCAAGCCCGGCGCTGGCGCCGCCATCAACGACACCAAGTATGCCTCTCCCCTGTCCAGTCTCCGCGATCAACACTTCCACCGGATTCGCTGTGGCGCAATATATTCCGCATACTTCCTGAACCTGTTTAATGGCGTTTAGCACGTTGATGGGAAATCCGCCCTCCATAAGAATGATAAATGCATGGCCTGCACCGATTTCAAGGGCGTTTTTTTTCGCCAGGCGGATCAGCGTCTCATTGTTTCCCGAGCTTCTAACCAGTCGTGGCCCCGATGATTCACAGAAAGCAATACCGAACTTGAGCGTCTGAGTAGCCGTCGCCATTACTTCGTGCAGATCCTCCACTGTCTTGATGAAATGGGCTTGCCCAAGAATCATGTTCATATCTTCCGGTTTTTCAATTTTGACGATTGAAGTATTTATTTTCATCTCCCCTTTCAACGATCAGTTTATTGCGAGGTCGCCCTGAGCCACAAACCTGCCATTGCCACCTTGGTGGCACGTGCAAGTACGACGCTGTCAATCTTATCCGCGTCATCGTAGATTGTGTGATAGTAAGGATGATATGTACTTGGATCGCTACCCCAGTCCCAATCGACGGTCACTGCAGGTATGCCGAACTGCCAGTTAAAGGGCTGAGCGTCCGAACCTATATCGGTGCCCTCCTCGCGCACTGTTGTCTCCAAATACTGCCCTGCCCGTTGCATCGTTCGCACCAGCGGCGCGGCTTCAGCAGCGCCTTCATCCCATACTCCGAAATAGCTGCCGCCCGTTGCTCCGATGCCATCTATATTGATCATTTCGACTTTGCCGGCCAGACCGGCATTTGTTATTGCGCTTCCAAGGGCCCGAGCCCCATATTCCCCTTCTTCCTCGCCCGAGAAAGCGCAAAATACGATCGTTTTCACAGGGGTTAATCCCTGCTGCTTAATAACTCGCGCGGTCTCCAGGAGTGCTGCTACGCCTGCGGCGTTATCATCCGCACCATTGAACGGCTGCCCGTTAGGGTCCATGCCAAGATGATCGTAATGGCCTGCCAAAATCACATATGTACCACCCGGGTCTGTCCCGGGTATGACGCCGATTACGTTGTCGCTTTCAAGACCGCCGGCTGCGAAATGATGCAAATATGAACCGGGACTGATAGCCGACCAAGGCTTTAAGCCGAGGCTAGCGAACTGGCTGGAAATATAGCTTGCCGCAGCCCTGGCACCAGCGGAGCCGGTGCGGCGACCCTCATATTTTTCGGAAGCCAGCTCGGCGATCTGAGCCATCTGAAAATTGACGTTGTATGCGGAAATCATGTTCTCAAGAACGGTAGCTTCAGAGGCTGGATTAGCCGGAATCGTGGCCGGTTGCGAGGAGGTGGCGGTGTTAAAATTGTATTGTGTGGACGGTATGGGAACAGAGATTTGCCGCGACTGATCCTGGGTATCGCCACATCCGGAAATTAACCCTTGTGTCCAAAGCAGCATGCACGTCATTACCAGTAGTAATGGCTGGCAGAGTCTTATTTTTCGTATATCTGACAAGCCGGGCAAAAGTAGGTTCCCCTCCCCCCCACTTTGATCTTTTCAACCGTACGACCGCAAGCCGGACAGGGTTCGCCTTCGCGACGGTGGACATTGAATGTGTCCTGGAATTCTCCTTTTCTTCCCTCAGAGTCACGATATGTGTCGATCGAGCTCCCTTTGTGAGCGATTGCTGAGCGCAGCGTGGATTTTATCGATCTGACAAGAAGATCAATTTCGTCATCCGATAATTCGGAAGCCGGGCACAGGGGGTGAATCCTCGCCAGATAGAGGGCTTCGTCCGCATATATATTCCCGATTCCCGCGACCATGTGCTGATCAAGGAGAAAAGATTTTATCGGCCGGTTTCGTTTTTCCAATATTCTCTTTAACCGCGCAGCATTGAAAGAACGGTCCAGAGGTTCGGGCCCCATTTTTTTCCAGTATTCCATAGCCTCTGATGCCTTGAGGATGAAGGCTTTACCAAAACGGCGCGCGTCATTGAATGCTATGCAGGTTTCGTCTTCGAAACAAAATAGCAGGCGAAGATGTTTTTTCAGATCTTTATCAATCGGTAGATTCACGGCAGTGAGCCTGCCGGTCATTCGAAGGTGGATGACCAGCATGAAGCCGTTATCCAGCTCGAAACGCAGGTATTTGCCGCGTCTGGAGAGCTCGATGACGTTTCTGCCTAGAAGTTGTCGCTTGAATGATTTGACGGCCGCAGGAGCCGTTACAAGCGGGTCTTGCACAGCTACATTGGTGAACGTATGTCCGATTACACTATTCGCCAGCTGACGGCGTATGGTTTCTACTTCTGGAAGCTCTGGCATTTTGGCCTCCTGGGTTTACCGAGTATGTATTTCATTATTATGCATGCTATTTGAATGTAACAAAAAGGGACAGGAAAGGCGTTTTAACACGCGGCATCGTCGTTGCCCTGAACACGCTTCATTTGGGATCTGATGCCTACAGACACCAGCAGCGTCAGCAGAAAAACACCGACATCCAATGTCATCGCCGCCTTGATCCCACTGTTATGCCAAATGAAAGGCGTTAGCAGGCTGCTGCCGATTATGCTTCCCCACTCTCCAAAAGAGCCGATAAACCCGGTGACTCCCCCTCTTTCATGGGGACGGGTAATATCGCCGATCAGCGAATAGAAAGCGTTGAAATATGCTGGAGCGCCGGCGCCCCCCACCGCAAATGCTAATATTGTCAGCGTGGTTCCGGGGTGGATCATGACTACCAGACTTTCAAGGGCCATCACGAGCAATCCAAGTGCCATAACCCATATGCGTCCGACCCTGTCGGCAAGTTGTCCTAAAGATGGGCTTAATATAGCCGCGGAAACCCCGCTTGCCGCAAACGCGATCGCTATTTGACTTGCTCCCCAGTCTAGAAATTCAGCTGTCAGGATCGGTGCCGCGGTAATGAAAATACCAACTCCCATCATCTGAAAGAACTGGATGAGTGATAATGAAAATGCTGGAAGTCTCATAACTGATGAAAGAATTTGTCGGGCTCGTGACTTCCATCTCATATCCGCAGCCTTATTTTGTTTTCTTTTTAACTGGATACCAGGGATCCACAAGCTGAGAAGAAAGCATGCCCCGCCAAGTAGCCCGCCGATCAAGAAGGGAGTCTGTATCGAGTATATCTGGGAGAGGGTGCCTCCCAGCAGCGGGCCGGCTATTACTCCTATATTTATCGCGCTGCTCATGACACCGTTAGCGAGACCCCGAAGCTCAACGGGCGTTCGGTCGTTGATATATGACTGTGAGCCGACGACAAAGCCCGACGAAGCAACGCCCTGAAGAATCCTGAGCGTCACCATGATGGCCGCGTTGGTTGTAAGTGCATAAGCGATAGTAGTTATCGCAAACATCAACAACGCCGCCGACATTATCCATCTTCGGCCGATATGGTCGGAGAGCACGCCCAGGGGGAACTGAAACAGCACCCGCCCGATAAAAAACGCAGCTACAATCAGGCCGACCTCGTACTCGTTGAATCCCAGTTGATCGGCATAACGGGGGAGTAATGGTATCAGCATCATAAAGCCGGTCATCAATACCGCGCTGGAAAATGACAGCGCGAAAATACTCCAGTGAAGCTTCTTAAGTTGCTTGAACATTTAGGGCTGTTTCGTTATTTAGATACTCTCTGGAGCGGAAACACCAACAAGATGCAAACAGGAAGATATGACATTCCTTGTAAGGCTGCACAGATCGATGCGGAATTGGGCGGTCCCGGGCGCGGCCTTGATAACGGGGCAGTTATGATAAAAAGTATGAAAAGTGGCGGCCAGCTCTCTTGCATAGGCCGTGAGGCGCTGAGGGCCACGATTTTCGGCGGCAGTTTGTACGGCGAGGGGGAATTCAAGCAGCTTGAGGATAAGTTCGCGCTCCTGAGCTTCGACAGCTTCATATACCGAATCCGATGAACCTTCAGCCATCTCAGTTTCCGCTTTTCTTAGAATACTGCAGATTCGCGCGTGCGCGTACTGCACGTAATATACCGGATTCTCTTCAGACTTGAGTTTGGCTTTTTCCAAGTCCAGGTCCAATGTGCTGTCATGACTGCGGTCGACAAGAAAAAATCGGGCCGCATCTACACCGATACTGTCGAGCAGTTCCTTGAGAGAAACCATCGTTCCAGCTCTTTTTGACATCTGTTTCTTCTCACCCATTTCAACCACATTCACAAGTTGACCAATTATAATCTCCAACTTATCCGGATCGTGTGCCAAGGCTTCGAAAGCGGCTTTCATTCTGGGTACATAGCCATGATGATCCGCGCCCCAGATATTTATCAGTTTATTGAAACCACGGCCCAGCTTGTCGCGGTGATAGGCTATATCAGAAGCAAAATAGGTCGGATCGCCCGTTCCCCGAATCAGAACACGGTCTTTGTCATCACCATATCTGGATGTGCGGAGCCATAAGGCCTCCTCCTTTTCAATGACCTCACCGGCCTGACGAAGTTCATCGATGGAGGCTTTGACCTCCCCTTCATCATAAAGTCGTGATTCGGAAAACCAGACATCAAAGGAGACACGAAACCGATCAAGGTTTACGCGCATTTCATCGAGCACCAGTTCACATCCACGGTTTCTAAAGAATTTAACAGCTTCATCGTCAGGTTCCTGGTCTGCATCAGTGATAAATCTGTCGCCTATCTCCGATCTGATCACTTCGGCAATGTGAACTGGATAATCTCCCTGGTAACCATCCTCTGGAAGTTTGGCATGGATTCCAAACGACTGGGCATATCTGGCTGCAATAGACTTACCGAACAGGTTCATCTGCGAGCCATAATCGTTAATATAAAATTCCGTAGTTACCTTACGGCCTGAAAAGTTCAATATTCGGGCGAGTGAATCACCATATGCGGCATATCTGGCGTGTCCGACGTGTAGTGGTCCTGTTGGATTCGCGCTTACGAATTCCAGAAGGATGTTTTGCGATTTCGCAGACGTACCTGAACCATAATCTGAAGCCTGGGCCAGAGAATCCCGGGCAGCTTGGACGAGAGCCTCACTTGTAAGGAAAAAATTTATGAATCCAGGACCGGCCAGCTCTATTGACTGAAAAAGGCCTGAGAGTCTTTCATCGGTTTTAAGGTCGTCGATCAGCTCAATAGCAAGCTCACGCGGCGCCCGTCCGGCCGTGCTTGCGGCGATCATCGCGATATTGGTAGACAGATCACCATGCTGTCTGGCGGCAGGCCTCTCCAAGATAACTGCATTGCCAAGGTCAGGATTCCCCCATACAGAAAACCGTCCGGCACCGGCTTCTGAAATCATTCGTGTCACATCTTCAAAAAAGTTTACCGAAGTCATCGCGGCTCGCCATCTCCGGATTTCATTCTATCCTGTAATTCGGTGATTTCCGCGGAGACCGATTTTCGTTGTGCGTCATCGATCGACATATCGATTTTCAAGTAATCTCCTTCGGATACTTCTTTGGGGAGCAGAATTCTCGGGATAAAAGCCTCCATGCCATCAATGATGAGCACGGCCTTGTCACCCTCAAAGCGATCGAGATAGCAATTTGTCTGGCGAGTCAATATCTAAGGGATCGAGGAGATGGCCAGCAGTTTCTCCAGGGCCAGGATTTCGTCCCTCGTTCCTACTGTTATAAGTGCGTCATTCTCGTCCAGGGTTGTGTCAGGACCGGGGTTAGTGTCAAATGATTCTCCAGGCTTTTTGACCGCAAGCACTGATGCGCCAGTCTGCTGGCGTATCTGAAGTTCTCGTATACTTTTGCCGAGAACGGGTGATTCGGCAGTCAGGCGGAATTGTTCGACCCTCAGCTCTAGCTCTCCACCACAGGTGACGACGTCCAGATAATCACTCACCATCGGTTTGAGCATCAGGGTCGCCATTTCTCTACCACCGATCGCATAAGGAGAGACGACTTTGTCGGCACCGGCTTTTTCGAGTTTGCTGATGGATTCCTCGTTATTTCCTCGTGACACGATCCAAAGATCAGGACCGATAACGCGTGCGGACAAGGTGACAAATACATTATCAGCATCAGAATCCACGCAGGCCACAAGTCCCTTGGCCTTGGCTATGCCGGCGCGATATAAGACTTCATCTTCCGCGGCATCGCCTTCGATATGCAGATAGCCGTCCTCCTTGCACCGGTGTATGCTTTCGGGATTGGAATCAACAACAACAAATTCCTCACCAGCTCTGACAAATTCATTGGCTACCTGTTCGCCTACTCTTCCATATCCGCATATCAGATAATGCCCAACCAGTTCGGAGATCTTTTTCTTCATACTGCGTTCCTCCAGTAATTCAGCTAGGTAACCACCTACAAGAAACTCGATCAGGATCCCGAATGCATACAGTAGAGTACCAACACCCCCGGCTATCAATGCAATGGCAAGTATCTTTCCGCCGGGGGATGCCGGTGTCGTACCCATGCCTACAGTGGAAATCAGGCCAACTGACGTAAAGAAAGCATCAAGGGCACTGATATTTTCAAGGACGACAAAGCCAATCGTACCGGCCACCATAATTCCCACCAGAATCACGGTAAGTGCGATTATGCGTTTAAGAGATATTATTGACTCCATGACATCGGCAGTCCAAGTCTACTCAATGCGCTGGGGGTTTTCAACGAGACACCGCCTTGAAGGCGGTGTCGGGTGCTGATAGTTGATCTTTTTTGTAAATGCTAGAGAAAGGGAAGGTCACCAACCGGCTCCCCCTCATCCGAATGGTTTTCGGCGTCCTCAGGAGAGAAAATCGCTTCTCTTACTATGATGGGCATATTGCGCCAGAGACAGATTCCATCCTTAAGGTATTTGTCTTTCTCTGTATCTGAGCAACTCGCGGTGCAGCCGGAACAGAGCTCCTCATCAGGCAGGGCCACTTTAGCTTTGGTTGGTCGCTGGCCTTCGTCGAGCCTCCTGCTTGTTTCCAGAAGCAGATGTTGAACGTTGATATGAGGAGATATCGGAAAAACCACCGGTTTGCGAGGCACCAAAAACTTGAACGTCCCTTCAACCCAATTTGACAGTTCCAGTGTATTCTCATATGCCTGCTCCGCGATTATCTCAGCCATCGTTGATTTGTCCACAAGACCGCTTTTCATAAGGGTGATTCCCAGGAATTCACGCTTCTCTACAAGCGCCGATGACAGGATGATCTTTCGCAGGTCCGATTGTGAAACGTGGCCTGCCTTGACGAGTCTTGCACCTAGAAGATGATCTGAACGCGGCACAGAGACGGCTTCGATGTAGCCATCCTTCAGGTAGATTGTAGCCCGCTCTTCATTGTCTTCAAGTTCAAGCAAACCGGACATGCGATAACTCGCAAGAAGTTGTAAGACCATGAAAACGGAGAACTCGCTTATTTTTCCCCAGAGAATCATGATAACCACACAAGGAATAATGGATGAATTGGACTCATATACTCATAAAAAATATCGGCATAATGAGAATCGCTCTTTATCTGAGAAGAACTTTACACAGAAATACGCTGATTCAGGAGGAAAGAGAGGAAAAGTGAAAAATATTTCGGGGAACCCTGGTAGGGTCCCCCGATTATATTAAGAGGTGATAGCCGTCGTCGTAATGTTATGTACATCAGACATTGAATGTTTCAGGAATCAGCTAGTCTGGAGTCCCAATGATCCATGATGCGCATTATTGTACTGCTCCATCTCCTCGCTCTCCAGCTCCACGTCGCCTGTGTATACCTGATTCTTGCCGCGTTTCTTAGCCTGATACATACGGGCATCCGCAATCTGGACAAGTTTATCGCCAGAATCGGCATCATGACCGAATGTAGCAATACCTACACAGACGGTAACGCTTCTTCTAATATTGGGATCAGCGAATGTCGAGCATCTCTCCTCTATGCTTGACCTGAGCCTCTCGGCTACCCCGCACGCGGTATCGAAATTGCAACCGAGTATAAGTGTAAACTCCTCACCGCCATATCTGGAGGCGATATCTTCGCCACGAGCTTCCTGTGTGATTGTCTGTGCCACCTTCTGCAGCACGTAATCGCCTTCCTGATGACCGAACTGATCGTTGTACTGCTTAAAGTCGTCGATATCGAGAAAAAGCACTGTAAGGTTAGTGCCATCAGTCTTGAGATTGCTTACTTTGTTGACAAGGTATGTCTGAAAAAATCCGTGTGTATACAGGGATGTCAGATCGTCAGTTGTTGACTGACGCTTGAGTTTCAGCGTTTCTTTATGCTCAGTCGTAAAGAGATAGTAAAAACCGATGGCGAACATAAGCACGAATACGAACTCAGTTGCTTCATAGACTACCGGAAGTTTAATTGCACCGAGTTCGTTCATCATTGAAACGGTCATCGCTATACCGAATGATATGGCCGCCAGACTGAGAAACAGCCACGATCTTTTTCTGACATCTCGCCCGATGGATGGCAGAATACGTACTGCGAAGTAGAAGGCAATAAGTGCCAATACCAGGCTGGAGAACTCAAAGATAACTCCAAATATCTCTTCCCCCTCTCCTCCAGCCGCCTCTTCGCTTGCCTGGGCTACGACTGCAAGAACCGTTGACAATACCGTACTCATGGTGCCCCCCCTTTTTAATTACGCATCCTTTGACTCTTACAAAATTTGTGGGAATTGCGTACATCGCTGTTCCCGTTTCGGTTTATATAATAATTATCTTTAGCGGGGGAAATGCTGGATTCAGGCTTCCAGTCGAACCTCACTGCGGGAATGTCCGTCTGTATTGATGATCTTGGAGAATACGCTCACTATCCTCTCGTCAAACTGTGTCCCCATATTTCTCTGAAGTTCGTCGATTGCCATTTGATTCGAAAGTGCCTTGCGATAGGGACGGTCTGATGTCATTGCCTCAAATGCGTCCGCCACAAAGAGAATCCGAGCGCCCAGAGGTATTTCCTCGCCGGCAAGATGGTCTGGATATCCTTTGCCGTCAAATCGTTCATGATGGTGACGGACGATTGATTGCACCGGGTATGGGAAATTCACCGGTTTCAGGATGCGCTCGCTGAGGATCGGATGTTTCTTGATCACACCGAATTCTTCCACGGTTAGTTTGCCAGGTTTTGACAAAATGGCATCTGGAATGCCTATCTTCCCGACATCATGCAGATATCCCGCATAACGGATTGTCTGTAGTTCGTCTCCCTCAAGACCCAGGCCTCGTGCGATTGCTTCTGCGTAGAGCGATACCTGTTCCGAGTGACCGCGGGTATAAGTGTCTTTTGCGTCGATGGTCTCCGCAAGCGACCTAATAGTTCCCACGAAGGCATCTTCAAGATTCTCGTAGATACGTGCATTTTCAATTGCTATCGCTGCCTCGTTGGATGCCGTGGTCAGCAGCTCTATTTCATCCTGCTTGAACTCGCGAGGTTCTGCAAAATAGATGCAGATTACGCCTATGCTCTCACCTTTGGATAAAAGTGGAAGAGCAATTAGTGATGAATAGCCCTGCACGGAAGCAACATGCCGCCAAAACTCATAATTCTGATCCATCTGGGTGTTGGTTACCTTGAAGGGCATCTGTTTTGTGAAAGCCATTCCAAGCGGACCCACTCCAACCGGGATTCTCCGCTTCTTGTTGATTGTCCATACATACTCAGCGGAAAGGTTATAGCTGGCAACGATGTTCAAATGACGGCCGTTATCATCCGGCAAGAGGACGGAAGCAAACTGCGCGCCGATGGGATTACCGACTCGTTGAGCTACAACACTTATTACTTCCTGGTAGTCGAGCGTCGACGTAAACGCCTGGCTCATATTATGAACTGCTGACAGTTCCCTTACATGCCACTCAGTCTTTTCGTAAAGCTGTGCGTTTTCAATGGCTACCGCCGCCTGGTTCATGAGAGTCTGATAGAATTCGATCTTTTTTGCCGAGAAGGGTGTACGGTCCCAATGTCTGACTTCGCCCAGGGTTACAACACCGATTGCTTTGTTTTTGGCTATAAGTGGCAAAAGCAGCGCTGATTGTGTATTTGGCGTGAGTGCCCACTCCCACTCCGTTTCTGTTCCCTCTACAGAGATTTGCCCGTCCCTGCGCAGGATCTCGGGTTTCATTGACTCAAGTATGCCGGCGTGATGATGTGCCTGGGAAAGATCGATCTCGTCGCCGATGCCAAAGTCCCAATCAGCAATTTCGCGTGTTGGTGAAGCCGCTTTGACAACCAACGAATTGCTTATTTTGTCAAAAAGGGAAATTCGGCAATAGGTTACCTTGCGAGATGCGGCTATCTTTTCGCAGAGTATCTGCAGAATTTTATCGACGTGAAGGGCTGACGAAACAGCCACGCTTGCTTCCAGCAGCAGTTTCACTTCTTCATCACGGGTGTTGAGTGAACTTGTCATATCGTCGAAGGCTCTGGCCAGGTTGCCGATCTCATCGTTTCTGTTAACTCCGACGGGATTTACCCAGTCGGTGAAACCAATATCCTGTGTAGCCCTGGTGAGTTGTTTTACCGGATTGATAAACAGCCTGTTAAGAGAAATGTAGAGTACAACGAGCAGGCACAGTAGGCCGAGGTTTGTGATTATCGCGAAACGCATTTGCTGGTTGAAAATCAGACTGTCCCGTGGAGTCGCGTCCAGGTAAATGCCTACGGAACCGATCGTCTGTCCGCTTGTATCGTGCAGAGGCGCAATCATTTCCAGTGTCTTGGTTTCGGACTGTGATTCCGATTCAGCAGCTGCCTGTTCCCCTTCCTCTTTTTCTTCAACCAGCATTGTCTCGTTTGTATATATTGGTTTGGTATCCGATTCTCCGGCGTTTATCCCGATTGCTGCCTGTTCGCTACTTGCTATAGTGGTGATGTTATTGTCTGCTGGTGTCGAGCCTGAAGCAGCTGTCGGAGCGTAGACAGAAATCTTGGTAACTTCGGGGTTATTGGGCATCAATGCATTGATCTCATTTTGCATATGCGAACCCAATTGCTGCTGCTGCGAATTGGCGAAACTGGATTCAAGAAAGCTGGCTATGGCTTGCGCCCTGTGAATATACTCGCTATTGATCGTGTTGGAGAGATAGCTGGAGGTAAGGAACGTAAGAACGGCAGACAGTGTCACCACTGTCAAGATGATGATTATAGACAGCTTGCCTCGCAAGCCAATCCGAGATTTGATGCTCACCTGGTTGCGCCCCTAAAAGTATTGCGATTAGACCCGCCCGTGGTCCTGATAAGTAATCGGACGCAGGCGAAAAGGCTTTAGCGCGGGATTTATACGCCCAGGGGTTTTTACCAGGTTCGGTAGATCCTTATTTTTCGGGGTGCTTGGCCCTGTAGTCTTCGATTGCTTTCTTCAAGCCGTCTGATGCAAGGTTTGAGCAGTGCATCTTTTGCGGTGGCAAACCACCAAGGGCGTCTGCGACTGCCTTCTTTGATATCTCCTGGGCTTCCACCAGCGTTTTGCCCTTGGCCATTTCCGTGACCATGCTGCTGGTGGCAATTGCCGCACCGCATCCAAGAGTCTTGAACTTGACGTCCTCGATAGTCTCGCCCTCTCCAACCTTTATGGTTATGCGCATGACGTCACCACATTGTGGATTACCCACCTCGCCCACGCCGTCAGGATCATCAACTTCGCCCATATTGCGCGGATTCTGAAAATGGTCCATTACCTGTTCTGTGTACATCGTCGTCCTCCAGTTCGGGATTGGGTTATTTTAGAACGTGCCTAGCATGAAGACTCGCAGTCACAGTCCTCTGTATTTGCGGTAGAGCACTGTTTGGCGCCTCTTTTATAGACGGGAGACATGCTCCTTAGCCTCTCGGCTACTTCAAACAGTGCATTTAATGCATAGTCGGCGTCTTCCCTGGTGTTTTCCTTGGAAAGGCTGATTCGTACCGAACCGTGCGCCAGCTCAGCCGGTACTCCCAGCGATAGCAGTATGTGTGAAGGTTCCAAAGTGCCCGATACACACGCTGAGCCGGTTGAAACAAATATTGCCCTCGCGTCCTCGGCCGTAGGATAGGAAAGTGAAAGCATGATCGATTCTCCCTCGATTCCCTCGATCGAGTAGTTCACGTTATTGGGCAATCTTTTTGTGCGATGGCCGTTGAGCCGGATGTCATCCATATTGGCCTCGATCTTCTCCATTATGTAATCTCTTAATCCGGCCATGCGCTGCGATTCAGCCTTGAGGTTCAATCGCGCCAATTCGGCAGCTTTGCCCAGCCCGACGATTCCCGGCACATTGTGAGTTCCCGCCCGGCGTTTCTTTTCCTGCCCGCCTCCGTGAAGCAGTGGGGAAATCCTCACTCCCCGGCGTGCATATAGTGCGCCTACGCCTTTTGGCCCATAAAACTTGTGACCGGAGATCGATAGCAGGTCGCATGCAAGATTCTCTACGTCTACCGGGATATGGCCCACTGTCTGGGCTGCGTTTACGTGAAAAGCCACCCCCATCTCGCGTGCTATTGCACCGATTTCGGATATCGGCTGGATCGTCCCGATTTCGTGATTACCGTGAACGATGGAAATCAGGACGGTATCTTCCCTTATGGCTGCTTTCACATCAGCCGGATTGACTAGGCCGTCGCTGTCCACGGGCAGATAAGTGACCTCCCATCCCTTCTTTTCCATGTATTTGCAGGGCAACAAGATGGAGTGGTGTTCTGCCTGCTCGGTGATTATATGCTTGCCTTTACCCTCGAGGGCGTCGCATACGCCCTTTATAGCCCAGTTGTTCGACTCGGTGGCACCGCTTGTAAAATATACGTCTTTTGCCTCGGCACCGATCAGATCGGCCAGGTGCTGTCTCGCCTGTTCGATTGCCTGTTTTGCCAGGGCACCGAATGCATAGAGGGTCGCCGGACTGCCGTAATTTTCACCCAACCACGGTGTCATCGCTTCCAGAACCTCCGGGTCGGTACGGGTAGTAGCTGCATTGTCGAGGAATATGTCCTGATTCATATCTTGTCTCCCTTGCTTCGGATACCGGTATATTCCCATCTGTGTTGTTAAACAAGCTTGCGTATAAGGAATTTCATCTGGTCGCCGAATTCCTCGCGGCTCATGAATTCATTGCCGGTGCCCATACACCATGCGGGAATGTCGGCTTTCGCACCTTCATCATCAGCCCAGACCTCCAGAATCTGGCCTGAATCCAGTTTCCTCATCTTTTCAGTGATTTTTACGATCGGCATCGGGCAGTGTACGCCTATGCAATCAAGTTTCACATCCGGAATGGAATCATTTCCCATTTGTTGGTTGGAATTAACCGATCCCTTTCCCGACAGGATGTCCTTGAGGCTTGTCCGGCCGAGGACGTCTTCGTTTGCGGTCTTTAACTCGGACCAGACGCCAACGAGTCCACATGTATCAAATCGCTGGCAATCGCTATCAGAGTCCACGCCGGCACAGGTGGTTGGGGAAACCGGGCCTTGAAGGATAGTGATTACATCAAGAAGGCTTATATTCTCGGGGCTGAACTTGAGCATATATCCACCGGACGGCCCTCTGTTACTGCTGAGTAGACCACTATTGACCAGCACGCCTAGCACCTGGGTAAGGTATGGAAGCGGAATCTGCTGACGTTCCGCGATTCCGGAGCGGGAAACAGGCTTGTCATCGGTGTTGTTTAGAGCGATATCCATAAGCGCCCTGAGTCCGTATTCACTTTTGGTAGAGATCAACATATTGCAGGATTTTATAATTGTGTATAAGTAGAGTCAACAATTATACAAATATTTTTCCCGGCATTCTGGATATCAAACTCAAGCTATCCTTCCGGCCAGCTATGGACAGGCAAGGTTTGATCTTAAGGAGAGCTAGGCGATCTTGGAAACGTTCATACCTTTGTGACTGGGTGTTATATTCCGAATGCGGCCTGAAAATTTTTCAGTACTTCCGCGCTTAGTCTGTCGGTGCTATCCCCTCTCAGGGCTGCAAGTTCATTCAGGACGAATCGCACGTTTCCAGGATGATTTTGCTTGCCCCTGAAAGGTACAGGGGAAAGATACGGGGAATCGGTTTCGGTCAACAGCAGGTCCTGCGGGATCTTGGTTACAGCTTTCCTCAGATCGTGGGCATTTTTAAATGTGACATTGCCGGCAACAGACATGAAATAACGCCGTCGAGCGCATTCTTCGACGTGGTCGTACAGCGAAAAGCAGTGCATGATAATTACCAGTCCGTCCGCCCATTTTTCCAGTAAATCCAGGGTTTCGCGTGAGGCTTCGCGGGTGTGGACCACAAGCGGGAGTCCCATCTCGCGCGCCAGTTCTATGTGATTGATGAAAGATGCCACCTGATCGTTTACGGGAGACCTGTTCCGGTAGAAATCGAGGCCGGTTTCTCCGATAGCGATGGTTTTCGGAGACTTGGCCAGCCCGGCCAGGGTGGCTATGGCTTTATCGTCAACGGATGTGGCTTCATGTGGGTGTACACCGACGCAGGCATATACCCCGCCATGGAGCTTCGCTAAAGAGGAGGCTTCTTCACTACTGGGTACATCACAACCAACCGTAAGTATGTAACGTATTCCCATCTTCGATGCTTCCTGGACAACGAGGTCCGGGTTGCCGCACATTTCGAGGTGGGCGTGACTGTCTACGTAGAAGCAGGTCGGAGAATCGTTTGACATACCTATGTGAGACGGGGAAATAGTGGGTCTCCCGGTATCACGTGATCCCGGTAAGACTTTCCACCCCATTCTGCGCCAGCCAGCATGAAATCGGCTTCGCTGGAGGGCAGGCCCAGGCGTTTCATAATCTCGGCGGTTATGTCGGGCATGAACGGGTGCAGGAAGACCGAACATATTCTGAGGCCTTCCACGAGGTTGTACAGGACGTTTTGCAGCTCCTGATTTTGTTGCGCGTCTTTTGCAAGCTTCCAGGGCGCGCTGTCTTCGACATACTTGTTCAGGCTTCGTACAAAACGCCATATTGATTCCAGGCAGACGGTCAGGTCTACTTCGGACATGGCCGCTTCAACTTCGGCGCCAAGCATTCTGGAGCTTTCCGACCAGGTCGCGTCAATATTTGGCGGTCGAGTGATGGCGCCGCCGCTGTACTTTTCCACCATGGCGACGGTTCGGCTTACGAGGTTACCCAACTCATTCGCCAGTTCGGAATTGTACCTTGTCTCAAAGCCTTCCAGAGAGATAACGCCGTCCTGGCCGAAGGCCACTTCGCGAAAACAATAGAAGCGAAAGGAGTCCACACCATATTTGTCCATGACTTCAAACGGGTCGAGTACATTCCCTCTGGTCTTGCTCATTTTCTGGCCGCCCATCATCAGATAACCATGGACAAAGAGATGCCGTGGCAGCTCGTAGCCGGATGCCATGAGTAGGGCCGGCCAAATCACTGCATGGAATTTGAGGATGTCCTTGGCCATGAGGTGATAATCCGCGGGCCAGAATTTTTCCATAAGATCTTCAGGTCGGGCGTATTTTAGCGCTGTAATGTAGTTGAGCAGGGCATCAACCCATACATAGACCACCTGTTGAGTATCCCATGGAATTGGTATTCCCCACTCCAGTGTCGCCCGGCTTATGCTGATGTCTTCAAGACCTTGCCGTATGAAGCTTCTGGCTTCATTGAACCGGCTTGATGGTTTTACAAAGTCGGGGTTTGCGTCAAAGTAATCAAGTAGTGCCTGCTGGTAGTCTGAGAGCCGGAAAAAATAATTTTCCTCCTCGACCTCTTCCGGGACAGTGCCATGGTCGGGGCACTTTCCGTCT
>JBAZWE010000022.1:0-25428 GCA_041660545.1 Thermoleophilia bacterium | reverse complement strand
GGAGTTGTTACCCATCCCGCGAAGGGCCACGATCACGGCACGCTGGTCAACGGTCTGCTCGGCCGCCAGATCGCCGGCGGCGAGCATCCGCATCGGCCGGGCATCGTGCACCGCCTCGACAAGGACACCTCGGGCCTGCTGATAGTGGCCAGGGACGATCACACACACCGCCTTCTGGTACAGATGCTTTCCCGCCACGAGATTCAGCGCACTTACATATGCCTGGTGCATGGCCTGTTCGCCGCCTCCGAAGGCACCGTCGAGGCGCCTGTGGGCAGGGACGCGCGCGACCGTCAGAAGATGGCGGTGGCAAAAAAGGGCGGCCGCAAGGCCGTGACCCACTTTAAAGTGATAAAAAGCTGGAGCGGTCCGACCGGACGCTCGGCCGGGAAGTCGGCGGCATCGGGTTTTTCACTGCTGGAAGTGCGACTTGAGACGGGACGCACGCACCAGATACGCGTCCACCTTGCCGCCATCAAGCATCCGGTCGCCGGCGACAGGGTCTACGGACAGCGCCGCGATGTTCTGGAGGCGGGGCGTCAGTTTCTGCATGCGGCGCGTCTTGTGTTCGAGCATCCGGTCACGGGCGACAGGATAGATGTAAGCTCGCCGCTGCCGCCCGACCTGGAGGCGGCGCTGGGCAATCTCGGCTGACGCCGGACTTGCTGTATGATTGAGAAACATGGGAGTTACAGTTATCGTTGATGGTTCCCGGCGGGCTGTTCCCCCCCGGCCGGGGAAAAAGAAAAAAAGGCAGGCTGACCAGTGCAACTTCCCAGAATCGTAATCTCCGCACCACACCGTAGCTCCGGCAAGACGACGCTGAGCATCGGTCTCTGCGCCGCGCTGGCCCGGGCCGGCAAAAAGGTGCAGCCCTTCAAGAAAGGCCCCGACTTCATCGACCCGATGTGGCTTACCGCCGCCGCGGGGCGCGATTGCCGTAACCTCGACCTCTTCATGATGGGAAACGAAGAGATCATGAAGTCGGTCCAGCGCAACGGGGCCGAAGCGGACATAGCCGTAGTCGAGGGCAACATGGGCCTTTTCGACAGCATCGATGTGGAGGGGGTAGGCAGTACGTCCGACCTCGCCAGGCAGCTGAAGGCGCCGGTCATCCTCGTCATCGACACGCGTAACATGACCCGCTCGATCGCGCCGCTGGTGCAGGGATTCACACAATTCGAGCCAGATATCAACATCGCCGGCGTCATCCTCAACAAGGTCTCCGGGCCGCGTCATGAAGACAAGATGCGCAACGTCCTGGAGCGCTACTGCGACATCGAGGTGCTCGGCGCTATCCGCACCAGCCCCGAGATCGGCATCATCCAGAGGCACCTGGGGCTGCAGCCGGCCCGTGAGGCACTGGGCTCGACGGAGGTTATCGAGCAGATTGCCGGGATCGTCAGCGAGTGCGTCGACCTGGGTCGGGTGGCGGCCATCGCGCAAGCGGCGCCGGCGTTACCGGATATGAAGAGCGATGATGCAGCAAGAGCGGCGCAGCCGCCGGTACGCGTTCGTCTGGGCGTCGCCCAGGACCGGGCTTTTACCTTCTACTACCCTGAGAACCTGGAAGCGCTGAGGGCGGCAGGCGCCGAGTTGATCCCCTTCAGCCCCCTGTCCGATACGGAACTGCCCGAGGTTGACGGTCTTTATATCGGAGGTGGCTTTCCCGAGGTCTTCATGGACGAACTGGAAGCCAACAGCTCTTTGCGCGAGCAGATCAGCAGTGCCGCCGCCGAGGGCATGCCCATCTACGCCGAGTGTGGCGGACTTATGTATCTATCCCGGCGGATGTCCTGGAAAGATGAAAGCCGCGAGATGGTCGGCGCTCTGCCCTGCGATATCGTCATGCACGAGAAACCCGGGGGCCACGGCTACATGAAGCTGGAGGCTATCGGCACCGGCGGCTGGTTTAAACCGGGTCTTATCATCCAGGGCCACGAGTTCCATTACTCGGAAGTCGTTGACCTCGACGTCGAAAAAACCGCCTTCGCCTACAAGGTACTGCGCGGCAACGGCGTTGACAAGGAACACGACGGTATCATCCACGGCAACGTCCTCGCGTCATACACCCACCTGCACAGCCTTGGCTCAACCGGCTGGGCGGAGGGGTTCGTGGAGTTTGTGACGCGGACGCGTGGCATATGAAACACGACGTTCAGTAAGGTGACCCGGGATTTTCTCCTCCACTTCCCCTATTGACCCCTACCCCCAAGTTTGAAAAGATGACAATCGCGGCATAAGAAATCACCGCGTTCATACCCCGAATAGATGCCAGCCGGGTACGGCGAACGCATTAAAAAAGCGTACAAAAAGCAGCCAACCGCATATCACGGGTGGTGGTAACCACAGAAAACATCCGGTTTTTACAGCTTTCATCCCGTTTCCCCGCCAGGGGAAAGCAATCATGGAGAATGATAGGGGAGGAGCCATGACCTACTACCTTTGCAGGCATTGCGGCATCATTGCCAACACACAGCCCGAGGGCGATTGTGAGCGGTCACCATCGGGGGCCCACGTGTGGGTTTACGGCAGTTCCGTGGACGAATTCATGCACAGGAACTGGAAGAGCCCCGAGGGCGCTCTCGCAGGTATGACACCGTCGTCCGAACAGGAAAAAGAGAGCGTTCACTGAACCCATAGCAAGGTTGATATTTGACCTTTTTTCTGGCGGCCATTTGTCGGCCGGCCTTAAAAAAACGTGCCCGAACACTCACCAATCTGGCTGAAATAATTTCAATCGCCGGCAAATAATTCCCTCCAACTCCCCCGAATTATCTCTTGCTGGCGATAAATAATGTCTGGATTAGCAGGCTAAAACTCGCCAAAAAATGCCCCCGATTTTATTCCTTAAAAAATAAGAAAAACCTATTGACATGAAAAGCAAACGGGTGTAGATTTCCTTTTACCCAGATACCCTCTACGGTATAAACCCTGCATAGTCTGCGGATCGGGCGGGTTGTTGCTTTCAGTTTGACACATTCGCAACCAGCTGCTATGTTTCCAAATGCTTCGGGGGGTAATTATGGGGCGGGGGTATCGGGCAGGCATATTAATCCTTTCCAAATTCAGTTCGTAATAGTGCTGGTTCTCCACGAAAGGGAAGAGGTGTGAGCGGTTTGAGCGGTTCTTCGATGTTATTTGTTGTTCTTGCTTATGTTGCCATAGCTGTGTTTCTTTTCGGTTTTCTTGCGCGTGTCTGGATATACGCGCGCACTCCGGCGCCGCTGAAGATTCCACTCAATCCCAGCCCGGTGACCGCGGGCGGCGTAGCGCCCCGGATACTGGCGGAAGTGGCCCTCTTCAAAAGCCTCTTCTTCAGCAACAGGGTCATCTGGCTGGCCGGTTACGTCTTTCACATCGGTCTGCTCCTGGTGCTGATAAAGCACATAAGATTCCTGATCCCGGTCTCACCGGCGGCTCTTAACTACATCACAACCTTTGAACTCTACGCGGGCGTCATCATGATTGCCGGTCTCGCTCTCCTCCTGCTTCTCAGGCTGGTCGTGGACCGCACTTCGTACGTTTCAGTCATGTCCGACTACATCCTCCTGATCCTTCTGATCAGCATCGCCACAACCGGATTGCTGGCAAAACACTTTTACCGCGTCGACGTGACACAGGTAAAGGAATTCATGATGGGTATCGTTTCCTTCAATCCACAGACGATGCCGACGGAGACGATTTTTATCGTGCACATCAGCCTGGTGCTGCTATTGCTGGTCTATTTCCCCTTCAGCAAGCTGATGCACTCGGGCGGAATCTTCTTCAGCCCGACGCGCAACCAGGTTGATAATCCGAGGGAGAAGCGGCTGGTGGCTCCGTGGGCCGAAAACCTTCCGGCACCTGTGGCGGCGCAGGCAACAGAAAATACAACGGAGGCTGCCGGCTAGGATAAGTTTGGGCGAGAGACAGCTCTCAGAGCGGACTGCTCTCTAATATAAAGCAAGGAAACAAAACAACAGGAGGAAGAAAAAATGGGCTTTGAAGTAAACGGTAAAACCTACGAGACAGACGACGACGGTTATCTGGTTGACCTCGACGAGTGGACCGAGGACGTCGGCAAGCACATCGCCGATATTGAGGGCGTCGAGCTGACTGAAGCCCACTGGGAAGTAATCAACTTCCTGCGCGGCTACTACCAGGAGTACAACATCGCTCCGGCCATCAAGATCCTCATCAAGGAAATGAAGAAGATGTTCGGCCCGGAGAAGGGCAACAGCGCGTATCTCTACGATCTCTATCCCGCTGGCCCCGCACTGCAGGCCTGCAAGATCGCCGGCCTTCCGAAGCCGACCGGCTGCGTTTAATCCGCGGCCAGGCCGCTGAAGACAGCGGTCAGTTTCACCTTTGAAGAATACCTGCCGGGGGCCGGTCAGAAATGGAACGGCCGGTCTCTGGACAGGGGGGCAAATCTCTGGTCAGGTTCTTTGTTTTTTGGATTAGTCACAGCTGCCCTCGGGTATGGCGTGGGGTTCCCGGGCCTTGAAAGGACAATTTAGATGGCAGAAGAGACAGCGGCAACAGAAACTGAAGAAAAAGTATTGACCGACCTGGAAAAGGTCGGCGAACCGTCAGTTCCCCGCAAGAAGGCGAAGGACGTTCACGCGGAAGAACTGACGGGTTCGGTGAAGATCCCCAAGATCGAAGAAGGGGCCGCGGCAGCCAACAAGCCTTATGTTTGCAAGGCCGTAACCATGGAAAAGCTCGACTTTCCCACAGACCTGCGTGTTGACTGGCACGACGCCGCCATCGCCAAGATGGGCGAACTGCTCAAGAAATACAAGTCACTCCAGGTCTACATGGACATCTGCGTAAAGTGCGGAGCCTGCACCGACAAATGCCAGTATTTCCTTGGCACCAAGGATCCCAAGAACATGCCTGTAGCCAGGGCCGAACTTTTCCGCAAGGTCTATCGTAAATATTTCACCACCGAGGGTAAGATCCTTGGAAAGCTGGCGGGCGCCGAGAGGTTCGACCTCGAGCTGCTCGGTGAGTGGTACAGCTATTTCCACCAGTGTTCACAGTGCCGCCGCTGTTCGCTTTTCTGCCCCTATGGCATCGACACGGCCGAGATCTCGATGGCTGCCAGGGAAATTATGGATCACATCGGTCTTGGCCAGAAATACACCAATGACATCATCGCCAAGGTTCACGAAGTCGGCAACAACCTGGGAATGAACCCCAAGGCGCTCAAGGCCACACTCGAATCGACTGAAGAGGATCTCGAGGAGGAAACCGGCCAGAAGATCAAGCTTCCCCTGGATGTCGAAGGCGCGGAAGTCCTGATGGTAACACCGTCGGCCGACTTTTTCGCCTCGCCGCACGTCGAGTCACTCCTTGGCTATGCAAAAGTGTTTCATCAGGCGGGAATCAGCTGGACTTTCAGCTCGGCGGCCTCCGAGGCGGGCAACTTTGGAATGTTCATTGGCAGTTACACCCAGATGCAGAAGGTGGCGTTGCGCATCAATAACGCCATCAACGAGCTCAAACCGAAGCGTCTGATCGTCGGCGAATGCGGCCATGCCTGGCGTATCGCCTACTCCTTCTGGAATACGCTTATCGGCCCCTTCGATTCACTCGATCCCAACTATCCGCGTCCGCAGCACATCGTCGAGTTCACACTCGACCTCGTCAACCGCGGCGCCATCAAGCTGGACAAGTCGGCCAACGACGACTTTGTGGTGACTTTCCACGACTCCTGTAACGTCGCCCGCGCCACGAGGATGGGCGACCGTCCCGGCGGCCAGTTCGAGCTGCCGCGCGAGCTGATCAAGGCCTCGTGCAACAGGTACGTTGACATGGACGAGAACACCATCAAGGCACAGACGTTCTGTTGCGGCGGCGGCGGCGGCATCCTCACGGATGAACTCCTCGAGGTGCGCGTCCAGGGAGCGATGCCGAGAATGCAGGCCTTCCACAAAGTGCAGGAGTCTCACGGAGTAAACTTCCTGGCTCTGATATGCGCCATCTGCAAGGCTCAATTCACAAAGATCCTGCCTAAATACGACGTCCCGATGGGCGTGGCCGGCGGTGTTCACCAGCTGGTTGCGAATGCTATTGAAATTGGAGCGAAGGAATGAAGAAGCCGGTAATAGTTTTTTTCATCTTTCTGGTAGTACTGGCCTTGCCGTTTATCATCAACGCGGCCAGCGGTCATATTGCGAGCGCCGATGTAAAGCCTGACCTGTCAAAAGGCACGGACAGCGATGCGACCGTCTGTGTTGACCCGAAGGGCGGCACACGCCAGGAAACAAAGGACAACATGCGCGTCAATCATCAGCAGCTGCTCAAGGACGAGAGAGTACGGGTTGTCCGGGAGGGCGTAAAGGACGAACGTCTGCAGATCGAGCGCTGCTTCAGCTGTCACACGTATAAGGATTTTTGCCAGGAATGTCACAATTACAACGGAGTTCAGCCGGGTTGCATGGACAAGACCAACGGCTGTCATTCCACGGAAAAGCAGCCGGAATCATACCGGCCTGTAGGTTATTAAGACGGTACCATGCAAAACCGGGTCGAGGCCTTAAAAAGACAAAGGGAGAAAAGGTCAAGCAATGGCAAATGATTCTATGGACAGAAGGACGTTTCTCAAGCTGGGTGGATTGATCGCCGCGGCTGGCGCAGCGATGCCGGCGTCACAGCTGCTGGTGACCTCGACCATGGCGTCTACTGGAACCTCGACAAAGAAGTCGCTCCAGTTTGCCATGACAGTCAACTTGAACAATTGTGATGGCTGCAAGGAATGCGAGAAGGCCTGCCGCGAGGAGAACAACGTGCCAGACCTCCAGGCTACCTACGGAGAAGACGCCGCCCGCTACACTCCCTACTGGATACGCGTCGCCAAGATGAAACAGGACCTGCCGGGCACGGAAGAGCGGGATATTCCGCTGCTCTGCCAGCACTGTTCCGATCCTCCATGCGTGCATGTCTGTGTCACCAAAGCTTCTTTCGTGCGGGAAAGGGACGGTATCGTCCTCATAGACGAGCACCGTTGCATCGGTTGCCGTTATTGCGTGATCGCCTGTCCGTTCCGCGCGCGCACCATCGTCTTTCGCGATAATCCCATGCCTCGGGATGAGCAGAACTCGAAGGTACCGGCAATGATGCTTGGTGTTGCCACCAAATGTACCTTCTGCGCCCACAAGGATCTGGAAGGCGGCGAGATGCCCGCATGCGTGGACGCCTGTCAGAAACATATGAAAGAAGTAAAAGGCAAGCCGGCCCTGGAATTCGGCAACCGCAATGACCATAACGAAAAGGTCGCCAGGCAGATAGCGGATGGTGAGGTTCAGGAGCTTAGGGCAAACCTGGAGGTCAAGCCGAATGTGTACTATCTGGGCTTGTCCAAGCAGGAAGCCCTGTTGGAAAAGGTGTTGGGATGATATCCATTTTCGTGACTGAGAGGTTGTAGTGGCGAATTACTATTTCTCGAGAATAGAGGGAAAAAGCGGAAGTTACTGGGCTGCGACGGCTATCTGTGCCGGGCTGGTGTTGGGATGGCTGGTAGCGACACTGATCAGGTTCCTGAAGGGTTATTACCTGACGGGAATGAGCAACTCCGTGACCTGGGCCGGCGACAAGGTGATTTTTGTCCTCTTTGTCGGTTTGAGCGCCGGATCGCTGATGATCTCCGGACTTGCGGTTATCTTCAAGCAGAAGGAGTACAAGGTACTCTCGCGGGTGGCGGCTTTTAACTCGGTTATGTTCATGATCGGCGCGCTTGGCGCGCTCATTTCCGGCTGGGGCCGTCCTGACCGTATCTTCCTGCCTTTTTACATGATAAACCCGCGTTCGCTGCTATCGCTGAACGCTTTCATCTATATGAGTTACATCACAATCGGTATCCTCTATCTCTGGGCACAGTTCAAAGAGAACGACCGTTGGACCACAGTCATGGGATCGGCCGCGGTTATCGCCGCTGTTTTCGTACATTCCGGAACCGGCTTTATCTTCGGTATCATCAACGGGCGCGACATGTACTTCTCATCCATCACGCCGCTAGCTTTTGTAATCGCGGCGCTCTCCTCGGGAACCGCCCTGGCCATGGTCATGCTCCACCTGACTTTCAAGTACACGAAACGTCCACTCGACCAGCGCTTCTTCCTGCAGCTTTCGAAGATCATGCTGGGACTGATGATCTTCGTCTTCTATCTGGTTACCATCGAGCATCTGACCCACCTTTACGATCCGGAGTTCCAGTACGGTGAGAAGTTCGTCATGTTCGGCGGCAATTTCTTTACTTTCGTATTCTGGATTCAGCTGTATCTGGTCGGATTGATCATTCCGATCTTCATACTGTTTAATCCGAAGACGAAGGGCCGGATCGGATGGATACTGGCGGCGTCGGTCATGCACGTCATCGGAGTCCTCGGTGAGCGGATTATCTTTGTCTTGCCGGGACAGGTGTTGAAACAGCCGATCATGCCCGGCTACGAGCTTACCAGTGGTTTTCAGGATGGTATGAATATCATGTATATCCCGCGGTTGATCGAATGGATCCAGTATGCGGGTATTTTCGCTCTCATCGGGCTTGTATACCTTTTAGGTCTGAAGCTGCTGCCGCTCATGCCGAGGGAAGGCATCTTCGTAAAGCCCGTCCACCACGAGGAAGAGCCGGCAGAGGAAACCGGGGAAGAAGAGAGCGTTGGAAACGTAGAAGGTATGGCAGAGGGAGCGGGGGCCTGACCTTAAGCTTTTACTGCTTCTTACTGAGGATTATCTAAGCAAACTGCAATCAGAGTAAAGGAGAGAAGGATATGTCAGATGAACTCAAGACTCCACTCCTAGATGAGTTGGAAAAGGGTCCCTGGCCGAGTTTCGTCACGGATATCAAGAGCATGGCCGGCAAGAACGAGATGTGCAAGGACCTTCTGCGTCAGCTGGAAAAGTCCTATGAGGACAGGCGTGGTTACTGGAAGCACGGCGGTCTCGTAGGCGTCATGGGTTACGGCGGTGGCGTCATCGGCCGTTACTCGGCGCTGCCGGAAGAGTTCCCGGGCGTGTCGCATTTTCACACAGTCCGTGTGAATCAGCCTTCAGGCTGGTTCTACACCACTGAAGCTCTTCGCGAGGTCATGGACATCTGGGAAAAGCATGGTTCCGGTCTCACCAACATGCACGGCTCCACCGGTGACATGGTGCTTCTGGGAACCCGTACCGAAGAGCTGGAGCCCATCTTCCGGGCCCTGACGGAGAAAGGCTGGGACCTCGGCGGTTCCGGTTCAGACCTTCGTACTCCCAGCTGCTGCGCCGGTCCCGCCCGTTGTGAGATGTCCTGTTACGACACACTGGACATGACCTACAACCTGACGCAGAGCTATCAGGATGAGCTCCATCGTCCCATGTTCAACTACAAGTACAAGATCAAGATGTCCGGTTGCCCGAACGACTGCACCGCGGCAATCGCCCGGTCTGACATGGGCATAATCGGTATCTGGAGAGACGACATCAAGGTTGACCAGGCAGCGTTCGCAGCGTATGTGGACAGCGGCATGGATATCCAGGGTGCCGTCGTCGATCTCTGCCCGACCAGCTGTATCGAGGTCGATGGCAAGGAGATCAAGATTGACGACAGCAACTGCGTCAAGTGCATGCACTGCCTGAACCGTCTGCCCAAGGCTCTTTCGCCGGGTGACGACAGGGGCTTCGCAATCGCACTGGGCGCCAAGGCGCCGATCGTCGAAGGCGCGCTGTTCGGCTCGGTTATCATCCCGTTCATGAAGATCGAGGATGGCGACTACGAGCCGCTGCACGACCTGCTCGAGCGCATCTGGGAATTCTGGGATGAGCACGGCACGGCCCGCGAGCGTATCGGCGAGTTCATCGAGCGCGTCAGCCTGGCGACCTTCCTGGAAGGCATCGGCGAAGATCCGTCACCGAAGATGGTCAAGGCTCCGAGAGACAATCCTTACATCTTCTATGAAGAGTACTTCGAGGAAGAAGGAGCAAGCGCCAGCGAGGAATAATCAGGCGATCCAAGCAGGCCGATCAACGGGACTCAAACAGAACCGTCGATTGTCCTGAGTCAACTTTGACAGTAACAGGAGGTTAGGTTTATGGCGACTGAAGCAAAGAGAGTGACGGATATAGGACCGCCGCATTACGACAAGTTCCTTCATCCGATCATCAAGGAAAATTACGGCAAGTGGCAGTATCACGATTCGCTTAAGCCGGGTGTGCTCTCACACACCGGCCCAGCGGGCACCTTATTCACAGTGCGGTGTGCCTCGCCGCGTCTCGTGAGCATCAATTTCCTCAATAACATCATGGATCTGGCGGACAAATACAGTGACGGCTATTTCCGTTTCACAAGCCGGAACAATATCGAGTTCCTGCTGGCCAAGCAGGAGAACATCGATCCGCTCATCGCTGATCTCAACGCAATGGGCACGCTGGTTGGCGGTACCAACAACGCCATCTCCAACATCGTCCACACCCAGGGCTGGGTTCACTGCCATTCGGCGGCGACTGACGCTTCCGGTCTGGTCAAGGCGGTCATGGATGAGCTGTCTGAATACTTCACTTCCGAGAAACTGCCGGCGAAACTTCGCGTCGCCGTGGCCTGCTGCCTGAACATGTGCGGCGCGGTCCACGCTTCCGATATCGCCATCCTCGGTCTGCACCGCACACCACCGCGTATCGACAACGACGCGTTGCCGAAACAGTGCGAGATTCCGACTACTGTCGCCTCGTGCCCGAACAACGCCATCAGGCCGACTTCGGTAGATGGAAAGACGACGGTCAAGGTCGATGAAGACAAGTGCATGTACTGTGGCAACTGCTTCACCGTCTGCCCGGCCATGCCGCTGGCGGATCCGCTGAACGACGGTGTTTCGATCTGGCTCGGAGGAAAGATCTCCAACGCCAGGACTGAACCGATGTTCACCAAGCTGGCAATCCCGTATCTGCCGAACAACCCGCCGCGCTGGCCGGAAGTCACCGACGCGGTCAAGAAGATCGTAGAACTCTACGCAGCCAATGCGCGTCCGTTCGAGCGTGTAGGCGAGTGGATCAACCGCATAGGTTGGGAGAAGTTCTTCGACATGAGCGGCATCGAGTTCACCAAGTACCACCTCGATGATTTCCGTCACGCGGGTACGACCTACAGAAGGTCTCTACACAACAGATACTAGGAGGTCCGGTTAACGATGGCTGATGTCACTATAGAGCAGTTGGCTGATGATATGTACGAACTCGTCGCCAGCGTCGCGGGCCAGAAGAAACTAAAGGCCGGTGACCTGACCAAGGCGATGAAGGAAAAATACGGCGACGTGCCGCGAGCGGACACGAAAGGTGCCATCAAGTTGCTCATCGACTCCGGCCGGTGCGTATATGGCTACTTCGGTGGCAGCTCCATCGAGCTTCCGCGAGTAGAAGGCTCTGCTAACGAGTAATCGGAATCATCGCTTGGGCATTGATGCATCGGATGATTTACAACTGAAAACAGATCTCGGTCATAAGGTGCGTTGACGCCTGGGAAAAGGAGAAGCGTATGGCTGTAGTATTAAAGATCAGAAAAAGAGAGGTAGGGGCCGCCGGCTATAGCCGCGGGTCAGAAGGTTCGCACCTGCGTCCGGTCTACAAGAAGAAAATACCGCCCTGCAGCAACGCCTGCCCGGCCGGCAACGATATCCGCGGTTTCCTGACCACTGTCTCGCAGACGGAGATGTTCAAGCGCGAGTACGATGAGTCATTCGTACAGGCATGGCGTCTGCTGACGGATACGAACCCGCTACCGTCCATAATCGGCCGCGTCTGCCCGCATTTCTGTGAGACTGACTGTAACCGGAACGCCAAGGACGGCGCTGTGTCGATCAACCAGGTCGAGCGTTACCTGGGCGATTATGGTCTCAACCACAACTTAAAGCACGAGAAACTGACCGATGAGGTCAAGACCGACAAGATAGCAGTGGTCGGTTCCGGTCCCGCCGGTCTCTCCGCCGCCTTCCAGATGGCGCGCCGGGGCTATCCGGTGACCATTTTCGAAGCGTTTGAGAAATCCGGCGGTATGCTCCGTTACGGTATACCGAGCTATCGCCTGCCGGAAGACATCCTGGACGCCGAAGTTGCGGCCATCGCCGATCTGGGCGTCGAGATAAAATACGGCACGCGCATTGGGGTCGATGTCTCCATGGACGACCTCAAGAAGGACTACGCCGCCATCTATCTCGGCATTGGCGCCCATGAGGGCTGGACCCTGGGTGTTCCCGGCGAAGAGGGCGAGGGCGTCATGAGCGCCGTCGAATTCCTCAATAAGGTAAATGCCGGTGAGAGCATGGATGTCAGCGGCAAGAAAGTGCTGATTATCGGTGGCGGTAATAGCGCCGTCGACGCCGCCCGCGTATCCTGGAGGATGGGCGCCGAATCACAGATCGTCTACCGGCGTACCCGCGAGGAGATGCCGGCCGAAGAAGAAGAGATCGACGATACCCTCGAAGAGGGCATCAATATCGAATATCTGACCGCCCCGGTGGAGATAATCCGCGACGGCGGCAAGGTTACCGGCCTCAAGTGCATCCGCATGGAGCTCGGTGAGCCGGATGACAGTGGACGCCGCCGGCCGGAACCGGTTGCGGGTTCCGAGTTCGTCATCGATTGCGACATGGTGCTGCCGGCTATCGGCCAGGGCGCCCAGTTCGATGGGCTCGACGCTTTCAAGGACGAGAAGGGCTGGATCACGGTCGACGAGGCCACCGGCGCCACCAGCGAAGACGGTGTCTGGGCCGGAGGCGACGTTACCAACAAACTTGGTACAGTGACTGAGGCCATCGGCCTCGGCCGCAAGGCTGCCAACGCCATGGACTACCATATCCGCGGAGAGGAGATTCCCAAGGAATTTCCTGCGAAAATCATCAAGTCCGACAAGATGGCCCTGAACTATTACGCCGAGGCTGCCCGGGTTGAGAAGTCACACATTCCGGTTAGCGATCGCAAGGGTAATTTCAACGAGGTGGTATCCACCTGGACGGATGACCAATGCAAGGAAGAGACGCTTCGCTGCATGAGCTGCGGTATGTGCTTTGATTGCGGCAATTGCTACTCATTCTGTTCTTACAGCGCTGTCAAAAAGCTTGATGTTCGCGATGAGGACGGCAATCCTTACAAGTTCAGGCTGGAAGTCTGTGTGGGTTGCGCCAAGTGCGCCGAGGAATGTCCGTGCGGCTATATTGACATGTCCTGACCCTGTAGGCTTATTGTTTTAAGGATGGCTTTCAAGGGCGGCTGTCTTCCGGGGTAGATCCCGGGGGCAGTCGCCTTTTAACAGCACTGCTTTAGGGAATGTGGGGCAAACTCACCAGGAAAGACCGTTAAAACTGGAGATCAACTCCGCAAAGGCAGGGAAGTCCGAGTAAATGTACGGGAAAAAGAAAAACAACGATCTATCAGGAAGGGGTGACAGCAGTGAAACTTGGAGTATTAGTGATGGAAAGCCCATATCAGCACGAAGCATCCGATAGCGCCTATCAGTTTGCCAAGGCGGCTCTGGCCAAGGGGCACGAGATCCTGCGTATATTCTTCTATCAGGACGGTGTCTTGAATTCCACCAAGCTGATGGAACCGCAGTCGGACGATCGGCATATCCAGAAACGGTGGACGGAGCTGGGAACCGAGAATAACATCGATTTTATTGTATGTGTGGCTGCCGCCAAGCGTCGCGGTATCAACGATACAGTAACAGCGGAAGGTTTTACGATCGGCGGGCTGGGGATGCTCACGGAACTTGCGATCGAGGCCGATCGCCTCGTCGAATTCAGAGCTTAGGAAGGGGTGAATATCAGTGAGTGAGGAAACAGCAAAACTTATGGTTGTTTTTCGTACGGCACCGTATGGTGCGATTTATTCGTTTGAAGGCCTGGAGAACGTGCTGATCATGGGCGCGTATGACCAGGATGTCAGCGTGCTCTTCATCGACGATGGCGTTCTTGCCATCAAGAAGGGCATGGACAATTCCGGAACCGGTATCAAGGATTTCTCACCGACCTTCCGGGCACTGGAAGCCTATGATATTGAGAAGATTTACATAGACAGGGCGTCGATGGAGTCTCGTGGCCTGACGCTGGAGGATCTAGTTATAGAGCCCGAAATCATCGAAGCCGATGCGGTAGAGAAGATGATGGAGGAGCAGAAAAACTTCTTCATGTTCTAGAAAGGAGCAGCATGCTTCATCTGGTAAATAAATCACCGTTTGAATCCATGGCTCTCGAGGATTGTCTCAAGTATGCCTCGAAGGGGTCATCGATATTTCTTTATGAGGATGGCGTATACGCGGCAATGCCCGGCACTGGCGTTGCTGACAGAATGAGTGCGGTTGCCAAGGACTACAAGGTCTATGTCCTGACCGAGGATCTCAAGATGCGCGGCGTGGACAAGGTTATGGATGGTATCACGGAAACCGACTACGCTGGTTTCGTGGACCTGGTAGAGGCCAACAAGACCGCTTCCTGGTAGAACCAGGCGGGCGATAGATGCCACGGGCTCCTGGTTTAGGGGGCGAGCCCGCGAAGGGTTATAGGATTACAAGGGGCGTATTGCTCGTTAGAGCAATACGCCCCTTGATTTTCGGTCCATCACTGTTCGTTATCGGTGGTTCTGCCTCAGTTCTTCTTTCAGTAGTGGCAGAAGAATTTTGTCCATGAGTTCGACTATTTCCTCGTAAAGCCCGCCACATCGCTTCGACTTTGAAAATAGTCTTTCCCTGAGCGCTCCGATCCGCGGGTCATCCGTCTTCAGCGGACTGATGGGTCCGCTGGCAATCGCGTCCCGTTCCAGGCGCAAGAGCTCTTTGGCGTCGTTAAAAAACACAAGCGCCAGCTCCCTGAGTCTTTCGAGATCGTTCACCGACCGTCTGTCGCTTTCATCCATAAGGTGGGAATCTTCGGCTATCGCCCTGATCATTGCATTGAGCGTCGAGTACTCGACCCCGCGGACACCTCGGCGCCACTGCAGGATCCAGTCATTGCGCTCGCTCCAGAGATAGTTGTTTTTTCCGAACGCGATCAGGTCCTGGGCGGCTCTGTCCAGATCACCTACCATGGCCGATATGCCGGCGTCCGCCCTTTGAGAATAATGTGAGGTTGTGCCAGGTCCTGGGCGGCCGTCCTGGGAAGACTTCACCTGTTTCCCCCGCGCCAGGTGGGTAAGGATGTTCAGAAGCACCACGTGACCGGCGTTATCGCCGGGAGTCTCGAAATGCAGGTAGGATAAAAAAACCACACCCTCACCGAAACGGTTTTCAAGCACGGCCGGCTCACCCGTCAGGCGTGATGGATCAAGGTTTATCCCATAGCTTTTTTCCATGGCGTCCCAGTCGACTTGCGGCAACACGGGCAGATCGGTGACAAAAGAATCATCACCCGGTTCGCCATAGCGGGCCAGAACGGTGACATCCGTTGCGCCGTCAAGCGCAAACTGCCCCGGCCACCAGGCATAAAAGGCGCTGTCTTCGGCGATATTCCTCCACATCGGGTGCTGTTGCGCCGTTTGCCTCAGATTGATCCTGCCGCTGAAACTGGGTACCCTGGCGCTGGTGGGCATCCTGCTTAAAGGCGCAAGCGCCAGGCCGCTCTCATGGCTTAAGGCCAGGCCGGCGCCACCGCAGATACCGAGATAGGCGCCGCCGGCGGCGACAAAATCCCGTATGCGCGACCGTCCATCATCACCCAGCGCGATTATTTTGTCGCTGGCCCAACCGCCGGGAACGAAGATTATGTCATAGGCGGACAGTGCGCCGGCGCGAATATCCGAGGCGGTTACCAAGTCGAACGAAATATCCAGTTCCTTGAATGTCTGAAAGGCAATGATTCCCCACAGGAACGATTTATCCCAGAGGAATGCTGTTTTTGCGGCTTTACTTACCATGCCCTGATTATAAATGAAGGAGATGCCTCTAGTCAGACAACTTCGGCCCCGAACGGTCCCCGCTCTGGTTAAATCCCCGCGATTCCCAGTAGCCACGGTAATTCGGATCGTTTGTCAGCTCGATTTTCGTAATCCACTTGATCCACTTGTAACCCCATTTGTCTTCGGCCACCAGGTGGAATGGAAAACCGCGCTCAGGCGGAATGGTGATACCGTTCATCTTCCAGGCCATGATGATGTCCTTGTCGTAGAACCACGAGAGAGGGAAGGAGGTCGAGTAACCGTCCGCAGCATAAAGGATGACAGTATTTGCTTCCGGTTTGACGCTCGCCTCATTGAACAGGTCACGGGCAAGCATCCCTTCCCAGAGGATGTCTACGCTCCAGCCTTCGACACACATCAACTGAGACACCTTTGAGTAGCTCTGGTGCGCCAGCACTTCGTCATACGTATACAACCCGGACCGCTCCACCAGCCCGCTAATTTCGAGCCGGTAACTGTCCCGGTCGATATATTGCGGACCCTTGATCGTGTTCTCCACGAAATCGGTGGAAACCGAGGAGAGGTCCTTTCCCTGGTACTCACGCACCTCGACGCCTTCGAGCTTGACGACATCGGTGCTACTCCCGCAAGCGGTGCCCACAAGGGCCGGCACGGGCAGAAACAGGCAAATCAAAAAAATCATCTTCCTCATTCAGGCATTCCTTCCAAAGATCTGATAAAGGCTTGAGTTCTACTTTAATTTCCCGGTAGCCGGGTATCCTAACCGCCGCTAATATTTGTATTTGACTGATTTCGATTCACACACCAGATATCTGGTAGCGCCGTGGCAGTCCTGTTAGAATCCTTAAACCCGGCCTGGTAGCCGACCGGGATTATCATGTAAACGGAATTGATAACTATCTGTCGCGTGTAAACATACAAGGAGTCAGAGCGTGTCTGAAGACAGCAAAAAAACAGATCCACAGACAGGCGAAGTGGAAACAGACCAGGAAACAACCATCGACCCGGTAGCCATCAATGTCCTCATGCATGAGAAGCGGCATTTTCCACCGCCACCAGCTTTCAGCGAGTGGGCGCACATCGGGAGCATGCAGCAGTATGAGGAGATCTATAAGCGTTCGATCGACGACCCCGAGGCTTTCTGGGCCGAGATGGCCGAAGAGCATCTCGTCTGGCAACGCAAGTGGGACAAGGTCCTCGAGTATGATTTTCATAAGCCGGAGGTATCCTGGTTCATCGGCGGCAAGCTCAATGTCTCATATAACTGCCTGGACCGTCATCTGACCACCTGGCGGCGCAACAAGGCGGCGCTTGTCTGGGAATCGGATTCCGGTCAATACAGGACGTTCACTTACGAACAGCTTTCCCTGGAAGTAAACCGCTTCGCAAACGTATTGAGAAAACACGGTATCGTGCGCGGAGACCGTGTCAGCATCTATCTACCGATGATTCCCGAGTTGGCTATCGCCATGCTCGCCTGCGCCCGTATCGGCGCCATTCACAGCATAGTCTTCGGCGGATTCAGCGCCGGATCGCTGGCCGATCGCATCCGTGACTGCGGCGCCAGGATGCTGATAACCGCGGATGTCGGCATGCGTGGTGGCAAGGTGGTCCCGGTGAAGGCGCATGCCGACGAGGCGCTCAACGAATGCGCCTCGGTGGAAAAGGTAGTCGTGGTGGAAAGAGTGAGCGGCAGTGTCGTGCAGATGCGGGAAGGTCGCGACAGCTGGTGGCATGATGAGATGGCGTCCGGTGATATCGAAAATTACTGCCCTCCCGAGGAAGTGGATGCTGAGGATCCACTCTTCATCCTGTATACAAGCGGTTCCACCGGCAAGCCCAAGGGCGTGCTTCATACGACCGCGGGCTACCTTCTGTACACTCATCTGACCTTCAAGTGGATTTTTGATTACCACGAAGAGGACATGCATTTTTGCACCGCTGACATCGGCTGGATAACAGGGCACAGCTATGTTGTCTATGGTCCCTTGAGCAATGGAGCTACCAGCCTCATGTTCGAGGGAGTTCCGAACTATCCCAAGCCGGATCGCCTGTGGGAGATAGTCGAGAAGCATCAGGTGAATATCCTGTATACGGCGCCAACGGTCATTCGCGCGCTCATGGGCGAGGGCAACGACTGGGTCGAGAAGCATCCGATGAAAAGCCTGAGGCTACTCGGTTCGGTGGGGGAGCCGATCAATCCGGAAGCCTGGATGTGGTACTACGAATATATCGGTCACAAGCAGCTGCCGATTGTTGATACCTGGTGGCAGACGGAAACAGGGGGCATCATGATCACGCCGCTGCCAGGCGCGATGACCACAAAACCCGGCTCGGCAAACCGGCCTTTCCCCGGCATCGAGCCCCAGATAGTTCGCAAGGACGGCTCACCGGTGGATGTCGATGAAGGCGGTTACCTCATTATCGACAAGCCCTGGCCGGGGATGATCCGCGGCACCTATGGGGATCCCGAACACAAGCGAATGAAAGAAGTCTATTTTGACCGCTTCCCCGGCAAGTACTTCAGCGGTGATGGCGCCAGCATCGATTCGGATGGCGACTACTGGCTTCAGGGACGCATCGACGATGTGGTCAATATTAGCGGCCATCGCATGGGGACGGCTGAGATAGAATCAGCGCTGGTTTCGCATGAAGCCGTTTCCGAGGCCGCGGTTGTCGGATACCCTCACAAGGTGAAGGGCGAAGGGATATATGCATTCGTTACCCTGATCGAGGGTTACGACAGCTCCGATGACATGCGCAAGGTCTTAAGGGCCCAGGTGCAGGAAGAGATCGGTCCGATCGCCAAGCCGGACAAGCTCCAGTTCGTAGCCGGCCTGCCGAAGACACGCAGCGGCAAGATCATGCGCCGCATTCTCAGAAAGATCGCCGCCGGTCAGACCAAGCCGGAGGATCTGGGCGATACATCGACTCTGGCCGACCCGGAAGTCGTGGATGACATCGTGGCGGGTCGACTATAGACCAAAAAGTCACCCGGGGCATGTAAAGTCGAAGGTTATGCTGAACATAATGGGTAACCCGAAGCGAGATTCTGCTTCGCTCCTCAGAATGACAATATGTATGTCATCCCGGTTAAAAAGGTCATCCTGAGCGAAGCAGGTCATCCTGAGCGAAGCAGGTCATCCTGAGCGAAGCAGGTCATCCTGAGTGAAATGGTATCCTGAGCGAAATATGTCATCCTGAGCGAAGCGAAGGATCTACGCAGCCCATACCCTAAGAATCCGTATTAGGTACCGTCTCCACCGTGGTTTCGACAAAAACCCGGGCGCTCGCCGCCCAGGTATAGACGGTCCGCTTTAGTTGACTCGGGCAACAGTTCGGATCACCCGGGGCATATGCGGCCGTTGTTTCAACGAAGCTGTTTGGCAACTCACCCGCGTCAACGTGGCCGTGGCTCACGCTGGTCTTCTCAAACAGTTTGACCGGTTTTCCGTTCTCGAGCGCATAAATATAATAGTCGAGATAAGCGCCGCTTCCCTCCATGCGTACCAGTACCAGCGCCTCGTCCATGCCGTCACCGTTGAAATCATGGTACTGAACCTCCTCAACGTCGCGGATCATCGGTTTGGCTCCGACTTCTGCTTTCCAGTCGACTTTGCCGATGCCGCCGGAGGGCTCTTTGCTGGTGATGCCGGAACCGGCAGGAACCGTATTTGTTTCCATTTGCGCTAAGCTGACCGTCGTCGCGGGATTCTCATCGCCGCAGGCAATGATATATATCATCATCACTCCAGCCAGCATAAAGGTGGCGGTAACTCTTATTATGATGCCAGGTATTCCCATTTCTGTGCCGCGCTCGTCCGTCTTCATGCCGGCTCCATTTCCCCAAGGACAAAAGGTCGGATGGACATTTATGGTCAGCGTAATTATATAACGCGTCATAATGGTAGTCATCAAAACCGTTATGGAAAGCCATTCGTGGATTTCTCCACGGGTCGCCTGATGATAATATGATGTGAAGATCTCATCCGCGCGGCTTTCACGCGAGCTGCACCGGGCTGAGAGAGATGTGACAGGGAGCTAAAACGGCCAGGAATCTAGCCTGGTTTATATATATAAGGTGGTAGAGCACAACAATGGCATCAGCCGACAGATTATCTCCGCTCGTCTACTCTGTATCCAGGGTCCTGATAACCAGGCCGCTGCGGCTTATTTATGGAATCAAGGTGATCGGCGCCGAAAACTGGCCGAAACACGGACCGGCGATCATCGCCTCCAACCATTCAAGCAATCTGGACCCTCCATTCCTGTGTCTTTCGTATCCGGGTCATATACGCTGGATGGGAAAGGCCGAGATCCTGAAAGTACCGGTGCTTGGCTGGTACCTCTACAAAGTAGGCGCGTTTCGGGTGCGGCGGGGGGAATCCGACCGGGAAGCCATCCGCAGCGCGCAGGAGCTGGTCCAGGCAGGTCACATTATAGGTATGTTTCCAGAGGGAACCCGCTACCGCGATGGTCATTTCGGCGAACCGCAGGCGGGTGTGGGCATGCTTGCCGTCAAGCTGGGAGCACCGGTCATCCCGGTCCGGTTGCGTGGAAACGACCAGGTTGTGCGCAACGGCCGGCCGCACCGCCCCCGGATCACGGTGACGGTGGGCAAGCCCGTCGATCTCGATATCACCGGTCTGTCCCGGGGCCGAGCCTACCGTGAAGCCGCTCGCCGGATCATGGCAGCGATAGAGGAGCTTTAAGCATCCTCATTCGGGGCGAAAAGGCGGCAAAACGGCTGGAAAAGCCCGATCGATCCAACTTGTCGTCTTGTAGTTCTCCGCGTTAAAACATTAAAAACAGCCTCCAAAAAGAAAAAACCCCCCAGTTATGCAGACCTTTATCTGCCAAATCTGGCGCTCCGGGGCCGGGGCTGCCCTACATCACTACTATTTTCTTCCAACAAGTTATCAAAAATAAAAGGTGACAAATGTTGTCAGGCAGGTTATTATTATTAACCTACTTTTTAAGGAGGCGGGTGGCGAGGAGGTACCGGGTCCATATCCCGGCTCGTCTAAAATTACGAGGAGGGATAAGGATGAAAGAAGACCCAGCTCTTTCAAAATGGTTTTTGCGATTATCTGTGCTGGTAATGGGGGTAATTTTTTGTCTGAGCATGTTCGTCGGCGCCGCGTATGCGCAGGTTGCCACAACAACTTCCAGCGGCACCATTCTAAGTGTTTATGACACGAACGCACCAGTTTTCATTAGCGTTGATGCAAAAGAGACCGAATATAAAGGTTCGCACACGCTGGAAGCCGAGTTCATTGACGTCGATAGCGACATCGATCCGGACAGCGACAGTGTAGTTGTTCCTGACGCGATGGTTACAGGGTGTCAGAAAACCAATAGAAAAGTCAGCTGTACAGCCTCCGGAATGAAGTCCGGTGAACACTCAATGCGCGTCTCGGTCAAGGACAAGTACGGCAACCGCAGCGAAAAAGAGCATAAATTTAACGTCCCTGACACTATAGCGCCGGTAATCGACAGTGTGGTTGCAACCACCAGCAACGTTTCGGTGAATTATCACGATCCGGCTCCGTCAAGCGGCATAGCCTCGGTTGCGGTTTATGTTGACGGGATCAGGCTCAACTGTGATGTGAGCGGATCTGGTTGTGACGACGACCATGATGGTTATGACGAAGACCATGACGGTTCTGATATAGACCGCGATGGTTATGACGACGACCACGACGGTTATGACGACGACCACGACGGTTATGACGACGACCACGATTCTTACTACAACGACTCCTCCGGAAATCACCACGATTCCGATGGCAGTTTCCATGAAAATGATGACGACCACGATGGATCCAATTCCACCGGTTATATATGTGCGATCAGGCAGATCCTTGGCTGTGGCACTCACCAGGTTGTTGTCACCGTCACCGACAAGGCCGGCAACACTACATCGAGCAGCACGACAGTGACCGGCGATGGCGACTGCACGCCACCGGTAACCACTGATAACGCTCCGGCCGGCTGGCAGAATACCGACGTGACCGTAACACTCTCATGCACCGATACCGGCAGTGGCTGCGCCGCCACCACTTACGAGCTGGACGCGGGCGCAACCCAGACCGGCGCAGCAGTAGCGGTATACGGTGATGGCGTTCACACAATCGCTTACCGCTCTACCGACAATGCCGGTAACTTAGAGACCACCAATACGGCTACGGTGATGATCGACAAGACTCCTCCGGACGTGACTACCTCCGGTAACATGACAAACGAGGCCACCGGTCCTTCCGGCGCCACGGCCAGTTTTGATGCGTCTGCGACTGACGCGCTTAGCGGCGTTGTCGGCGGCACCAGCTGCAGCCCGGCCTCCGGCTCGACCTTCCCGCTGGGAAGCACCACGGTGACCTGCACGGCTATTGACGCCGCGGGTAATACCGGCACGGCTACCCTGACAGTGAATGTGCAGGACACGACGGCTCCGGTTGTTACCTATGCCGGCCCCTCTGACACTATCTATACAATCGATATCCCGCCGATAACCGGCACGGTTGCAGACGCAGTAGGCGTGACTTCGGTTGTGGCCAGTATCGACGGCGGTCCGGATATTGCCTGCACCGTTGATGCCGGGAATGTCAGCTGTCCGACTTCAGGTGTTGGCTATGGCCCGCATACCGTTGTAATAATCGCTACCGATGCCGCTGGCAACGCTGGAACAGCCACCGGCACCTTCTGTAAGAGTAGCGGCAGGCCTAACCTCATGCTCTACAAGGTAAAGGGGCCTTACGTTGTTGCTGGAGACCCCTACAGATGGGTAACAGTGGACTACCGTATGGACAATAGTGGCCCGGATGCATATAATGTCAGCATGTTAAGCATGGTGGCTTCGAACGGCATTTATCTTACGAGTCCGTCGCCGCTACCAGTACTTGGCAATATCGCGCCAGGTGGGTCGGTTTCGTTCTCAGTGAAATACTATTGGCCGGCGGGCGTGTCATCTTATCTATTCACCAACACCGCATGTGCATACGATCAGTGCTTCACTGAGTATATGTATCCATAAACAGTGGATCTAATTTAGGTATTTGGGAGATGGATATGTCGGAAAACGAAACACGGGAACCATACGTACAGCCGGAACTGATCAAACTCGGTGATCTCAAGGAGCTTACCTTTGAAGAGCCGTGTTGGACATGTTCCGGGGCCTTGATTGATCCATTTGCATAGGGTTAATTGACACCGGTGACAGATTTCGGTACGGCAACCGGTGTCAGCCTCTAGTGCGGTTAGCTGGCGGCATGGTTTTATCGAATATATGAAACGAATCAGGCGGCAGCCTCGGTAGAGGCTGCCGCCTGTCTGTTCTTCCTGGAAAGGAATCGACTGGCACCTTCAGATTAATTTCCACCCGTCATTTGACTCCGGCCTATTCCATCCGATAGACTACCTGTGCTTGTGCACCACCCTTTAATTCACGCCCAGTGAGGCTGACAAGGGAGAAATATGAGCCTTTTTTCAGGCAAGTCAACTCATAGCCGCCGCTGCGTGTCCGCATCCTGGACCCGCGTGTGAGCGGCGTTTTTGTTAAGACAGTAGTTTCAGCTGACCAGCTCGGGCGCACCATCGTCCGCATCGCCCACGAGATCCTTGAGAAAGACCAGGAAGCGGGGCAGATGGCTCTGGTCGGCATCCATACGCGCGGCGCCCATCTCGCGCACCGTCTCGCCAAACTCATGGAACAGTTCACCGGCCGTGAGATCTCAGTAGGCGAGCTCGACATCTCCCTTTACCGCGACGACGTCGCCGCCCGTGGCAGTCTCACCGTTCGGTCGCGCCTGGCGCAGCCGGAGATAAAGGGCACCAACCTGCCTTTCAGCATCGACGACATGACTATCGTGCTTGTCGATGACGTGCTTTTTACCGGGCGCACAATCCGCGCCGCCATCGACGCTCTCTTCGACTACGGCCGTCCGTCGTGCATCCAGCTGGCGGTGCTGGTCGATCGCGGTCACCGCGAGCTGCCGATCCGGCCTGATTTTGTTGGCAAGAACCTTCCCACCGCCCAGGACGAGCGCATCAACGTGCGCCTGTCGGAAGTCGACGGGAAGGACGAGATCGTCCTGGAAGCGACCCGTGAGGGGACAGAGTCATGAACCGGATGAACCGGCATTGCGTGACCACGGGTGGCTCCACAAACACGCGACAGGGGGGGACAGAGTCATGAACCGGCATCTGCTTTCCATGAACGATCTGACCCGCGAGGATATCGAGTCGCTCCTGGCCACGGCGCGTGTCGATTTTCTCGACCTTTCCAAGCGCGACATCAAGAAGGTGCCCACGCTCCGGGGTCGCACCGTAATCGACCTTTTCTATGAGAAGAGTACACGTACTTCCACCTCGTTCGAGCTTGCCGGAAAGCGGCTGTCGGCGGATGTAATCAACGTCAAGGCTGACTCCAGCGCGGTGGGTAAGGGTGAATCGCTTAAAGACACGACTCTGACACTGAATGCGTATCGGCCGGACATCATCGTCATACGGCACCCGCACATCGGCGCAGCTGCGTTTGTGGCCCGCTTCACCGACGCGCATGTAATAAACGCCGGCGACGGTAAAGGTGAGCATCCGACCCAGTGCCTGCTGGATATCTTCTCACTAGAGCAGGAATTCGGAGAGCTGAGCGGACTGAAAGTCGCCATCGTCGGCGACGTCCTGCACAGCCGGGTGGCCCGCTCAAACATCATCGGATTTCAGAAGATGGGGATGAAGGTGACGCTGGTAGCTCCGCCTGCTCTCCTGCCGCGCGGAGTCGAAGCGCTGGGAGCCGGGGTTGCAAACAGCCTTGACGCGCTTGCTGACATGGACGTTATCTATCTTTTAAGAATGCAGAAAGAGCGTCATGAGGACGCCAACTATCTGCCTTCAATGCGGGAATATATAGCGCGCTACCAGGTCGGATTGCAGCATCTGGGCGCCGGCCGGAAAGTCTTGCATCCCGGACCTATCAATCGCGGCGTCGAGATATCAGCCGGCCTGGCGGATTCGGAGGAAAACCTGATCCTGCAGCAGGTTGAAGCCGGGCTCGCGGTACGGATGGCGATCATGTACAGGATCATTGTGGATAACGCCGCCGCGGCGATCGAGACAGCCGGCGAAACAGTTACGGAAGCATCCGATACGGAAGTGAAAAATATCCATGCAGTAGGTTGAGACGCTCGCATGTGATCGCGGGCGTGCCAGGGCCTTTAAGATATATGGAAGGTAACGAGAGAATGTTGACAACTACAATCGCAAAACGTGGTACGAAAGCAACGCTTGTCATCAGGGACGTTCGTGTTTTCGATCCCGCTATGGGCATCGACACTATCACGGACGTGACTGTCGAGAAGGGCGTGATCACCAAGATCGGTCCCGCAGGCAAGGGCGGACCGCGGGGGGCGCAGGTCATCGATGCCGCCGGTTCGCTGCTGCTGCCGGGCTTTGTTGACCTGCACACACATCTGCGTTCTCCCGGCAGGGAGGACGAAGAAGACATGGCAAGTGGCACGCGCGCCGCCGCGGCAGGTGGTTACGTGACTATCTGCGCCATGCCCAACA
>JBAZWE010000021.1:19380-26146 GCA_041660545.1 Thermoleophilia bacterium | reverse complement strand
GGTATAAATCTTGATGCACTCCCTGCGGGCCAGAGCAACAGGGCCGCTGATAATGGCCTCCTTGCTCATACCAGTGTTGCTTTGGCCGTCCGAGAGCAGGATTATCATGCGCTCCCGGCTGGAGCCCACAGACGAGATCTCGGTAAGGGCTTTCTGCAGACCATCACCCATGTTTGTGCTTTCCTGTGGCTGCATGGCGGCGACCGCCCTTGCCAGCGCTGCCTGATCGGCGCCTATGCGCTGGTCGAGTTTGGCGTTATCAGTGAACTCCACCAGGGCCGCCCTGTTTAAGCCACCCTGCGCGGTATCCTGGTTTTTGATCATGTTCAGATAATAGCTGGCGGCGCTCTTGGAAGCGTCGATCTTCCTGCCGCCTTTCATCGAGTCGCCCATACTGCCGGAGACATCCATGACAAAGACCGTATCGCTCTGACCTGTGGGTTTGGGCGGTTTTTTGCGCAGGCTGGGAATCTGGGATATGGCGGTGGCTTTTATTTTTTTCTTGGTGGGATCTTTTTCATTAGTGGCATTAAATATCTCAGTGGGATTATCCAGTGCTGCGTATGTCTGACCGTGGTCGGTAATGGTGAAATCGACGATCGAGCCCTCGCTGTTTCCCTTGTTTACGACTTTGAGGAACCAGCGATTGGTGTTGGTGGGGGGAAGATAGTCGGAGCATTTGAAAACGTCGATATTGGCAAAAATACCGTCGCTCGCCGCAGCAATATTTTCTTCCGTAACGGGAACTGTACATGCTGGTACTTCTGGTTTTCCCACTCCGATCTCAATATCAAGGCTACGAGTATCCGGGTACTTGATCTCTATCCGTGCGGTCGTTTGGATCCGGTCTATTCCACAGATGATACCTACATCGGCAAAGCCTTTCTCAACCGCGCGTACTTCTGGGCTTGGAATACCTGGGGCCTTATCGGGATAAAGGTCTTTTGCTGACTGGACACACGCATCCCGGGCATCGGTGAACTTTGAATTGTAAGTTAGATATAAAGAAAGCGCGTGATACCAGATCTGCTCCATTTCCTTCTTCCCATCTTTGCCTTTTTTGTCAAGCTCGGTAGCTACATTAAAGGCTGCCTTGTTTGGGATGCCGCTGTTTTTATGAACTCCGCCCCAGTCATTTGATTTGTCGCGAAAGGTATCCTTGTCGTGAGTATGATCGTATTGATCCATATGATCAGGTTGTTTGTGAAGTTTTGGATCAGCAAGACTACGCATGCCCGGATTCACCGAAATCGGGTGTATGCCCTCACCAATCAACCAATCTTCACGATCGATCATGCATCCGAAAACGTCCGAAAATGATTCGTTTAGAGCTCCCGATTGATCTGAGTAGACCAGGTTTGCTGTATGGTGCGTAACTGCGTGGGTATATTCGTGGCCAACTATATCAAGACTCATACCATAAGCATTTGAATTCGGCATCGGGTAAGAGCCATCTCCGAATACAAATCGTTTTCCTGTCCAGGCCGCGTTGTCTTCATGAATTTTATAGTGAACAATCGAAACTGTGGCAGTGTCACTTTTGTTGTTGAAATTATCACGACCAAAAGTATTTTTGTAATAGTCATAAACCAAGCCGAAATTTTTAAATGTATCATTTGCTACGGGGTCGATATCCAACAAACCTGGACCGGATTCTCCATATATAAATGTTGGCTTTTTTGGATTTTTGTCTTTTTCCGTATCCCCCCAGAATGCCGTATACATCTCACGATTCCTCGTGCTCTGCAGATCATCATATTTCGCCGCCACCTCTCCACTGTGCGCGTCGATAAAATAGATCATCCGGGTCAATGGGTCTTCCGACATCAGGATAATCTGCCAGGTGAGCCGCGGATCGGTCCGGTCTGGCGCGAAAATAACAAGCCGGGGCGCTTCTTCTTCCGAGGCCGGAGCTTCGAAACCCAGGTCGCCCTGAGCGCTGGAGATGGCGCTCTCCACGCTCACTTCCGCTTCCACCGACACATCGGTTTCCGGCACGAAGCGGCCGTTTACAGCGACGATTTTGCCGTTTCTGGAGAAGTGCACTGCAAGCTCGGAGCCGAACACTGGTATATCCTTGTATGTCTGATCCATGTGCAGATGGGTGCCACCCTGGTTGTCGGTTTCCTCACGCGTCAGGGACAGCTGCCGGTTTGGGTCCTCCATTTTATATAGTTCCCTGTTTGTGTTGAAAAAGGCCAGTGCCTTTTCCTGGGGGTTGTCTCCTTCCGGAGTAGTGATGTCGCCAGTGAGAAAAGCGGGCGTACCGGTTTCTCCATCCAGGCGGACGACGGCCGCCTGACCGTCGGCGAGCATTGTATCGGTCACGGCCTCATCACCGGTTCCGGGGGTTATGTAAAAACCCTCCGGCTCTTTTTTTTCTTCGCCGAATACAGGAAAAACCGCGGTCAGCATAAAAACAAGCACGACGGCGATCTCCAGCGCCGCCCCCAGCGCCAGTAAGATTTTGCGTATCCCGGTGCGTTCAGGCATAAACCGCTTCGCGGCGAGAAAGGCGGATACTGCAAGCAGGGGAATGACCAGTGCGATTATTATCAGAATTATCGTCATTGCATCGGTGCTTTCTTCGTGCCCTGTCCACATCCACGGCAGAACTGGCTGTCGACGGCATTCCGGGTTCCACAATGAGCACAAAAGGCACCCGCGTGCTCAGCTTTACCCGGTGCGCCGCTTTGGGGAAAACCACTTTGCATGAAGGAATCATTCGATCGATCGCGAGCCTGCCTGATTACCAGGCCTACAAAAATTGAAAGAATCATCAGGATGAACAGAACTATTATTATGAGCAGCATTAATGACATCGGTATTATTCCATCCTCTGTCCGCATGAGCCGCAGAACTGGTTGCCGGCGGCGTTCGGGGTGCCACAGTGTATGCAGAAGACGCCACCGGCTATCGGCCGGGCCGCCTGATGGAATACCGGCTGGCCGGCAGCGTTACGGTCACGCATCCGGCTGATCAAAAGCCAGAGGCCCATCAGGAACCACAGGGCGAGATAACCGGCGAAACCGGCAAACACAAAAATGAAAACGATGCTGATCCATCCCGCTCCGCCGAACGGCAGCAAAGCACGGTCGAGGGCAGGTTTGAGCAGGAACCAGGAAATCAGGATGGCAATCAGGTAAAGCAGGCGGGAAAACAGGCCTTCCATCAGGCGGGTGAAATCGTTGTCCTGCGGCTGCCTTATGCCCGGCAAGGCCGGATCCACGCCGCCAGCCGTGACCCTGGTTGCTCCGCCGGGGGTGGCACCTGCAGGGGGAATCCCGCTTTTGTCAGCAAGCTGCCGCCGCTGCTCTCTGAAGTCCTGCCAGCCCTTGAATAAGAACACCCGCAGCGGATAAACAATCGCGAACATCATCCCCACGACAAGGATGGCCAGCGCCAGGCGCAGCAGCAGCAACGCCGGGATGAAGCCATCGAGTTCCCAGTAGGCGATCGAGGTTTCATCAATGTAATAATATAAGGCGGAGGCTGTCGTAAGCGCTGCCGTCGCTATGGCGAACCGCCAGAATGCTTTTTTTACTTGTGGCAATATCATCAAGGTCGTCTCACCTGATCGCTATCCCGTTGAAGAAGACGTTCTGGCTGGAAGAATAACCACTCCTGAACTCAACCGATACCGCTTTGGCCTCCGCGGGTAATCCCGGCGTCACGTATATGTAGCCCGACTGAGTTGTCCCTTCTTTTACACTGGTGGAGAATGGGGTGGACTTTTTTTCATCGGCGATGTATTCCAGTCCTGCGGTGGAGTCGTCGATCATCAGCCGGTCTTCGTTCGATCCGTATCCGTAACTTGATGGAAGATTCGAAAAATGGGAGCTCATCGAATCATTGCCATACTTGCTGTGCGTAACGTTGGCTTCCTGTACCACGAGGACGGTGTGATCCGGATACACGATCACCAAGTTCAACGCGACGTCTTTCAGGTCGTCCTCTCCGTATCCCTTGCTGACGACACGCTCTGTCCTGTTTACCGGGATCGCGGCCAGCATGCCGGTGTAGAGGACCCTCCATGAGCCGCCGATAAACGCCAGGCGCATCTGCTCGCTGTGGGTTATTCTTCCAACAGCCCTGGAATTGGTCGTATAAGTAACCGGCACCTGAGCCACCACCAGCGATCCGAACGGGTAGTCGGCTTCGGTCAAAGTGTCGGTCGTACCGGATGAGGTACCTGACGAGCTGGATGAGGAGCCATAGCTCGAACTGCTCCCGGTTTGTGAATCGGCGGCAGTTATCAGGTCCTCCATCTTCATTATTTTTGGAGTACCCACGGTGAAGCCTTCCAGTATTTCTCCGGTAGCCGCGTATGCCTGTTCGATGTTTTCCTGTGAATAGTTTTTAAGACTGTCCGTTGAAGAGATGTTTACCAGCGCCGAGTAGTCGGCTTTTTTCCATGAATCCATGTAGCTACTGGCGATACCCGATACATCCTTTGCCACATCGTTCTGGCTTCGTATCCCCTCAACTACCACCTCGTCTTCCGGCATGAGCACGATCCGGTCGGATACAACCTTGCGGTCGGTCTCCCTGTCCCTTTCTCCCAGCCAGATCTTCGTTTTGATCTGCCGCGAGCCGTTTTTCCCGGGAGTCCGCGTAAATTTTACTCCGGTAAGCAGATTGTCGTCTGTGCTGGTGGAGACTCCGAATGGGACTGATTCATAATCCGTGGCCAGATGAGTGTTGGCAGTAAGAAAGTACCAGGTTGCAGGAATTCCGATCAGGAGTGTCAGTACTGAGGCGATTAGAGCTATCGTCATTTTGTTGTTTGCGGCCCTGGCAAAGACGCCTTTTAAGAAGTCGGAGGAGGGCGTATCGGGACGCACATTCTGAACAGGCTGAATGGTATCTCCGAACGCCGGTGTTACAGTTCCATGGTCTGGCGGCCTGAACATTGGCGGCAGTGAGGCCGACGCTTCGGGATCCGCAGTCGTCTCAACCGGTTGCTCGGAGGTAAGGTCGCCGGCAAGCTTCTCATCGGCGGTAAAAGATGTGCCACAATATCCGCAAAATTTGCAGCCATCGGCGCTTCCCCGGCCACATTCGGGACAGAACATGCCTAGCTCACCGATCGTCTGATCCTGGTTTGTATAGGACCACTAAACGCCAACGTTCGATTCACAGAAATCTCCTCTGCGACAGGTCAGATGTCTCGAAAGTTTTTACAATGCCTGGTCAGGCAGAAACGATGTGAAGGTGCATGCCGCGCGAGAATCATATTTCCGGCTGCAAATATTGTCAACGTGCTTGTATAAGTTATAAAGAAATGCTGTTGCAGACTGATATCGTCATGACAGAAGGCACGCCGGGATCAATTATAACCAAGGTTAATGCAGTAAACTCTCCAGTTTCTGCTGCAATGTAACCTTGTCAACCAGAGCTTCTGTTTTTTCCCTGGTCGATCCCTTCGCATCGATAAACAGCATGGCGGGCAGATGGGCGAGCCCCTGCCGGTCATACTCGCATGTACCTTCCGGGGTGTTTAAGTCGAACCTGATGAAATCGATCCTTTCCCCATATTGTTCCTGTAGCTCATTCACGATGGGCTTTTGTTGCTGGCAGTATGGTCATGTGTCTCGATAAAAATAGATGAGCTGAGGTTTTCCGGAAGGGCTGGGTATCAGGCCGGGACCCATCTTGTTGCAGACGAATCCGGTATTTGATGAAACTGTCGAGCTGGTGGAGCCCGTGGTTGCTCCAGTATTATCCGCGCCGTCGCAGGCGCTGAGCAGTAAAAGGGCGGTAATCACGAACAGGACTAAAATCCACGTCTTTTTCATGGAAACCTCCAGACGGAGTTCAGGATGGTGTTTTCATCAGGAATACAGGTATGAAAACGCAGCCGTGTTCCGGCTCGTGGAAAATATGATCTTCAGGTTACCGTTATTTTAAGCCTACATAGGAAATGGATGCAATAATAAATGGTGCCCCGAGTAGGATTCGAACCTACGACCTACCGCTTAGGAGGCGGTCGCTCTAATCCCCTGAGCTATCGGGGCGGACAGAGATCATGAAATTGCAAAAAACTCCCTGTTTACTCTAGGCGTCCATGGCGCACAGAAGTATTTCTTCCACCAGCTCATTGAACCCGATGCCGGTGGCCTGCGCCGCCATCGGCAGCAGGCTGGTCTCGGTGAAGCCGGGTATGGTGTTGATCTCGAGAACCTGCGGGCCGTCGTTTTCGTCCATCAGGATATCGACCCGTCCGAAACCCGAGCAGCCCAATGATTCGAACACCCTCAGCGAAAGGGCTTCGACTGCGGCTGCCATGTCTGAGGATACCTCGGCCGGCACGATATAGTCTGCCTTGCCCAGTGTGTAGCGCGATTCGAAATCGAAGAAATCCGTTTTGGACCTGACTTCCACGATCGGCAGCGCCCGGGGTTTCTTTCCCAGAATACTGACGGCAAGCTCTTTGCCCTTGACGTATTTCTCCAACAGGACCTTGTTGTCAAAACTGAAAGCGGATATCAATGCCGCCGGCAGCTCGCTCTCCGTGTGAGCGAAGCGGATGCCCAGCGCCGAACCCTGGGCCGCGGGCTTTACCACTATCGGGAAACCGAGTTCCCCGCCAATGATCGGCAGCGTGTCAGTGGCTCCCAGCTCCTGAAAGGCGTCGCGATTGAATGCATAAAAACGGGGCGTGGGAATGCCGTCCGCGACCAGGATGTGCTTGGATAACACCTTGTCCATGCAGCGGATCGATGGCAGCACATCCGAGCCGGTATAGGGGATGCTGAGGATGTCG
>JBAZWE010000021.1:0-19359 GCA_041660545.1 Thermoleophilia bacterium | reverse complement strand
TGCATGGCGATAAAAGCGGCGTCCGGTTTCATCTCCTTGAGTCTTTTCACCATGCGGGCATCGACGTCGATGCCCTCCACGGAATAGCCCAACTCCTTGAGCGCCTTCTCGACACGGGCGCCGGACTTAAGCGAAATTTCGCGCTCCAGCGAGCGCCCGCCCTTGAGGACTGCTATTTTCTTTTTGCTCATTGTCTATCCCCCATCACGTCGAGTGTTGGACTACGCCGCGGTGTGCCCGCGGTCATTACTCTCCCCGCAAAGCCCTGTACAGTGCCATCTGTTCCTTTATGACTTTGCCAAGGCGCTTGATGCCTTCTTCGATCTTATCTTCCGCTACGCCACAAAACGCCAGCCGCATGTGATTGGTGCCGCTGCCGTCAACCCAGCCGCCGGCGCCTGGGACAAACGCGACCTTCTCCTCTTCCAGGGCCATCGCCAGGAGATCTGTCGTGTTGAGATATTCCGGCAGCGTCGCCCAGATGTAGAAACCGCCCTGTGGCCGCGTCCATGTCGCCTCTTGAGGAAAATATTCTTCCAGGGCCGCCAGCATGGCATCGCGGCGCTTGCGATATATGTCCCGTACGGTGTCGACATAATCCTGCCAGCGCGCCTGCTCGAAATATCTGTTGACGATTTTCTGGGCGAAAGTCGACGGGCAAAGGTCCGCCGCCTGTTTGCCAAGGTTGAACTTCGCCAGCAGCGGCGCGGGCGCCACCATCCAGCCCAGCCTGATGCCCGGCGACAGGATCTTCGAAAAAGTGCTTAGGTAGATTACGTTATCGTCGTCATCAAGTGAATACAGTGTCGGTAACGCTTCGCCCTCGAAGCGCAGCTGACCGTAGGGGTTGTCCTCCACGATGATCAACTGGTGCTCCTTCGCCAGCGCCACCAGTTCCTGCCGGCGTTCAAAGCTGATGCAGACGCCGGCCGGGTTGTGAAAGTTAGGTATCACATATATGAATTTTGGTTTCGTACCCGCTTTCAGAAGCTTGCCCAGCTCGTCCTTGAAGAGGTCCATGCGGATGCCGTCGTCGTCGAGCGGCACCTGGATCACGTCAGCTTCATAACTGCAGAATGAGGATATGGCGCCCGGATAGGTGGGGGCTTCCGCGATAATCGTGTCGCCCGGATTAACCAGTATCCTGGTCACAAGGTCTATGCCCTGCTGTCCGCCGGTGGTCACGATGATATTATCCCGTTCCACGAGTGTGTTTTCCTCGGCCATGATTTCGACGATATTTTCCTTGGTTTCATCGAAGCCCTCGGTCGGCCCATACTGGAGCGCTGCAGCCGAGCCGTGCATGGCGATCTCGTGAGTTATTTTATCCAGCGTCTTTGCAGAGAAGCTGCTGGTGTTGGGCATGCCTCCCGCCAGTGAGATGACGTCCGGCATCGCCGTCACGGCCATCAGGTCGCGCATCACTGATGATTGCATGGCGACGGTGCGCTTTGCATAAAATTCTTCGTATTTGTCAAAGTCGATCCTGGTCACGACCTTTGATTTTAGTCTGGCCTGTTTCTTTAAGCAAATAGCCGGGGATGGTACAATTTCGGGCGCGGAATCTATATAACTGTCGATAGTCTTGCGGGAGGTAAGATGGAAATAGCTTGGGCAATAGCGGCCGGCATCGGGCTTTCAGCGTTAATCGGGTTTCGGGCATTTATTCCTGTCGCCGTGTTTATATTGATGGCACGACTGGGCTGGACAGGCCTGTTGGGGGACTTCAAGTTGCAGGAAACACCCCTGGACTTTCTTCAGTCAGACGCGGCCATAGCTGTGCTGGCCGTGCTGGTGGTGCTTGAAATCGTGTTCACGCGTGTTTCGGGCCTGTCGAAAGTGGAGCGGATGTTGCGCCTTCCCCTGGCGACCGCGACGGGAGCATTGGTCTTTTCAGCAGTCCTTTCCGGCCCGGTTGAGAGCCCCATCTACTTTGTTGGCGTGCCGGCCGGAGCGCTTATGGTCCTGACAGGTATCTATGTCCATGGCGGCCTCGTGATGGTCGGCGAAGGCCGTGACCCCGGGCCGGCGCTGGATTTTGGCGTGCTCATTCTCTCCGTGCTCATCATGCTCGTACCCCCGGCAGGCTATGTCATGGGAATCATTATCCTGTATCTGGCCTTGCGGGTGCGGCGGCTCAAGAAGATTAAATATAAGGGTCTGCGAGTGCTTGCATAGAAACCCGGAAGAAACCGGATGACACCATCCCGCTCCAGCTGATGTCATCCTGAGCCCTTCGCTTCGCGCCAGGGAAACTCCGTGGAGGATCTCGTGGAAGCGAATCAATTTGAATGACATACGTACAAAACGCGTGCACGTTTGGATCGCCGGCCGTGTCCAGGGAGTCTTCTTCCGGGCGTGGGTGATGGATAACGCCCATCGACTGGACCTCAAAGGCTGGGTGCGCAACCTCTTTGACGGCCGCGTAGAGGCGGTCTTCGAGGGTCCATCCGGCACCATTGACCATATGGTGGAATTGTGCCATAAAGGACCGGATCACGCCCGCGTCGATACAGTGCTCGACGATTACAGCGAACCAACTGAAGGGCTGGTTTCGTTTGAGGTCAGGCGTACCGCCTAATCGTTCTCCCGTCCGTGGTGGTCCTTCAGATGGCTATGCGGATGGTAGTGTTCGATGTCGTCATGCCGGTGTGGATGGTCGTGGATCAGGTTGGCGGTAAGGAGCAGCTTGCGGTTGCCGAGGATCGCCGCCGCGGGTCCATCACCCGCAAGCTTGTGGTCTTCTCCCAGCACGATAACCCTGCCGGCGATCTGTGCCGCAAGCCGCAGGTCCTGTGTGGCGGTGACAATTGTCTTGCCAGCCGCGGTCAGCTGCACGATCAGCCGGATCAGGAAGCTCTCCGTCTTCGGGTCCAGCCCCGCGGTCGGTTCGTCGAAGAGCAGCACGTCCGGCCCGATCGCGAGCACGGACGCCAGCGCCACCTTCTTCTTCTCGCCACCGCTCAAGTGATAAGGCGGACGTTTGCGCAGGTGCTCGAGTCCCAGTATGTGCAGAGTATCTTCAGTCCTTTTCTCTACCTCTTCAGGAGGGAGGCCCATGTGCAGCGGACCGAAGGCGATCTCATCCCATACAGTGGGAGAAAACAGCTGGGCGTCGGAGTTTTGAAAGACAAAGCCCACCCTGCGCCGGAATGTTCCGGAGAAACCTTCATTCTTGAGAGCCGCCTCGGAGAGTTCGGCGTCAAAGACGCTTATGCTACCTCCGGTCGGAAAGATCAGTCCATCCAGCATCTTGAGCAACGTCGATTTGCCGGAGCCGTTGGCTCCCAGTAAAACCACGCTTTCGCCGGCTTTTATCGACAGATTTATACCCGAGAGCGCATCGGCATCCTCGTACCGGTATTCCACGGCATCTATCGAATAGATCGTGTGATTTTCGCGAGTTTGCTCAGCCAATTAACCGGTCACTCCCAAGAGCGGCGACTCCTAGCAGTATAACTGCCACCAGCCACAGCCAGTCTCCCGCAACTGTTCTGAAGCGATGCAATATCACAGGCTCGCCGGTGTAACCACGACTGATCATTGCGGAATATACATCCTCGCTAAGCACATGGGATTTGCCCAACAGGGTAGCCATGCTTGATGCGACGAACCGCCTGTCTTCCCTGGGACTCGAACTCCCGACCATGCGGCTGGTTCGCGCCGTGAACATGTCGGCGGCGAGGCCCAGGATGAGGAAGATATAACGGTAGGTCATCGACAGGACAAGAACAAAAATACGTGGCACCAGGAAAACACGTAGCGCCTTAAGCAGGTCGGCCCAGTGTGTCGTCAGCGCCCACAAGACCGCCAGCGATACCGATGTAGCCACTCTGAGGATGAGCAGTACCGCGCCCTTCAGACCCTGATGGGTGACAGCCAGTGAAGTACCGAGCGACCACGGACCCAGGGTCAGCTCACCGCCGAATTCCCAGATAGTCAGGAGCGGGTCACCCGGGCGGAATATGTTAAAGAGGCTGGGAAGCGCGATTATGCCGGCAAAAATCGGGACGAAAAGCCATACACGCTTGATAAAAAAACCCAGTGAAATGCGCGAGGCAAAAGCCATCATCAGCGTCAGCCCGTAAATAGCCAGCACTATGTACCAGGTATGCAGGAACGAAGTAGCTATCAGCAGGCCCAGGAGGCCAATAGTCTTGATCCTGGGGTCGGTCTCCTGCAACAGGCCTGGACGAGCTGCTATGCGTTCTGAGAATACGCTCTCCCGAATTGCCTCCGACATGCCCATGATGGTTTTCTGGACGGCACTTTCTCGTCGCGAGCGCCCGGCAGACATGCTGAGGCTGTCGCTTTTGCCCGGTTCGTTCATCCACGCCGGTGTGGATATTTGCTCAGCCAAGGTGCTCCTTGCCGCGCGACCTGCCTGTAAGCATTCTCATGGCCATCAACGCTACCCCGGTTACCAGGATAAGTCCCAATATGCCGGAGACCACATATGCGGGCGTGGATTCCCGCATGCCGTCAAACGAAACAGGATCCCGTGATTCGGCGGCGTTCTCTTCGGCCACAAGGGAGCCGCCACTTTCCTCACCAGAGGCGCCCCCCATTCCTGCGGCTGCCACCTCTTCACTTTCGGGAAACGCATAATCGGGCAGTAATCCCTGCCACCTGCCCGCGAGGCTCGCCATGCCCTCGGGCACGTAGCCGATCTCCCTGCTTATGTCCTTCGTCCCCCACTCACCCCATGCAGTGCCTGTGGCGAGCAACCCGAGTGGTGTGCAGACCAGCAACAGCAGGATGCCGACGATCAAAGGTTTCAATTTAAAACCGCCAGCCGCGGCTGCTTTCACTCCGGCATAATTTTCAAGCAGCGATGCGTTCGTCTTCATCAGAAAGACATAGATCATGGAGGTCATCACAGCTTCTATCGCTCCCACGATCAGTAGATGCGGTATCATCATCGCCGGTATCGCTGTAGCCAGGCCATATGGCGAATAAAGGGCCGAACCGTCTGCGGCATTGAACAGCTCCCCCTGCAGGCCGAACTCCACCGAAGTCAAAAAAGCAGCGGCATTGAGACCGACCCAGGCGCCGATACCGGCAGCTACCCAGCGCCGTGGTGATTTGGGGGCGGCCCCTCTGGCCAGTAGCTTATATGTGAAATAGCCGGTGATCGGCAGAATGAATCCGATGTTGAAGCAGTTTGCGCCGATTGCGAGAATGCCGCCGTCGCCGAAGAATACAGCCTGGATGACAATCGCCACCGAAATAGCTATGACAGCCGCCCATGGCCCGATGATGATCGTTATGATAGTTCCGCCTACGGCGTGACCGGTGGTGCCACCGGGAAGGGGAATATTGAACATCATGATTACGAAGGTGAATGCGGCGCCAATAGCTACAAGCGGCGCCTGCCTGGAGCTGAGTGTACTTTTTACCCTATGGCCTGCCCAGTACCAGGCGGGAATCACCAGAGCCCACATGCCACCCGCTGTCTGCGGGCTGAGATATCCATCAGGTATATGCATCTTTCCTCTCGATCTGGTTCCCATCATGGGCCGGAAACCAAAGCCACTTAAAACTCGCGCCGCCTGCCGGCGGGAACGCGGGCCTTCGTGGCCCTGGTGCAGCGTAAGGGCATCTGCATGCCCGGATGAAAACGGTGTTATCTGGTGAGGAAGACCTTATGTTCCAGGAGCTTCAGCTCCTTCAGTTTTGCTTCCACTATTTTCTGCTGTCCAAGAAGGTCGGTCAGCACCAGACGTTCGCCGTCCGGTGTGATGGTCGCGACGTCCTCCATGACAAGCTCCTCCCGATCTTCATCGAGAAGGTAGACGGTAAGCTCGCACATCAGCTTTTCACCTCCACGTCAATTTTGAATAGCGCCTTTACCCTCTCCAGTCCTTCTTCCATCAGGTGCGGGAGAGGCTGGCGGCTGACACCCACAAAACTCATATGGAACTGGCTCAAGGGCAGGAGGATTTTTTCCGCCCGGCTCGAGGCGATGGCTTCAGCCATGCCCGGTGTCAGCTCTCCCATGTATGAATTGGGGATCACGACGGCGATGGGCGCTAGGACGATGTCCGCCTGCCCGATAGATACCCGGATGGCGTTCTCTCCCGTTGCGCCCCTGCTTGCACGGGCCTTCATCATATTGGCCGTGGCGGCGGAGTTGGTACCGAAAACAAGTATCTCGATATCCCCGGGAAGCTCCCGCCGCAGCTGGCTCACGATCTGGTGGCCGATGTTGCCGCCCATGCCGTCGATTACCGCGATGACCGGTTTTTTCTCCATAACATACCATCCTTTAAGAACACAAAAACCTCGAAGCGGGAGCCAGACATAGCTCTCCCAAACCTTCGAGGTCGGGTAAATAAAAAATTCGGTTTCAGAGCTTCGGCTCTCTTGCCGGAGGCTTCGGCCTCCTTATGAGAACATAGAACACAAATAGCTGATAGTCAAATAGATAACACCTGAAAAATCAGGAATGAGAGCGGTGATAAACCGCAAAAAAATCGGGTTAAAGGTTTTTCCCGGGAGTCCGATATGTCCTTTTGCCCGCTGGGGGGCGGGGCATTCTTATACACAATGATTCACATGGGGCGGGGGAGTGGTGGGATTGGTACCGGGTTTATCGAGTTTTGATCCTTCAGAGCGAAGCCAGAGACGCAGGGCACGCTGGCTGATATACATCTTCGCCGCATCCGGCGTTGTCATTAACCTGGTCTATTTTGGCATCGAACTGCTCGGTCAGGCTTATGACAATTTTTCCATCAACGTAAACGCTCATCTCACTATCCTCAGCCTGATTATTATCTTTCCGCTCTTAGCTATCTTCGCCGATCGCATGTTTACCGGATTTCGAACGAACGAGAGGTCCAGACATCTCGAGCTCGAAGTCGCGGCGCGCACAAAACAGCTTGAGGATTTAAAGAGCTTCAGCGAGAACATCATGTCCAGCGTCAACGACATCATCTTTGTCATTGGCTCGGACGGGCGATTCCAGTTTGTCAGCGGCAATAGTCAGAAGATCCTGGGCCGTGAGCCTGAATCACTTCTGGGACGTCAATTTATCGACCTTGTGGCGCCCGGCGGCGTGGCTGCTGCAGTCAACAATTTTGAGAGGATCATGTGGAACGAAGAAGTTCCTTCATACGAGCTGGAAGTCAAAGACTCTCACAACGGTCGAAAATGGCTGGAGATTTCGAGTACGGCTTACGTTGAAAACGACGAGGTTGTGGCCCAGGTCGGAGTTGCCCGGGAAGTCACGGCTCGCAAAAAACTCGAGGATCACGTCCTGGAGAGAAACCGTGAGCTTGCTGCGCTGAACGCTGTGGCGGCCTCCGTTGGGCAATCATTGGATCTGGATCAGGTATTAAAGGCGGCGCTCGACCAGGTGGCCGGCCTGCTCTCGCCGGAATGTGTCTGCGTTCACCTTTATGATCCAGATACAGGCCAGCTCGACCTGAGGGTCTCAAAGGGCGGCGATCCCGAAATACTCGAGCGTAACGCCCATCTAAGGATGGGAGAGGGAATTGTCGGTGTCGTCGCCGAGCAGGGCGAGCCGATGGTTATGAACACAGACAACGACTATTCAAATGGTGGATCGACCGGAATAAATAGGGAAAACGGCATAGCTTCAGTGGCGGCCGTGCCCATGAAGTGCAGGGACAGGCTGATCGGCGTCCTGGGGACAACGAGCAGCGAGCCCGATCATTTTTCTCCTGAAGATATCGAATTGCTACGGGTTATTTCCAGCCAGGTGGCCATGTCTGTAGAGAACGCCCTTCTCTTCGAAGACCTCAAGGAAAAGTCCATGGAGCTGGAAGGACAGAATGAGGAGCTGGCTCAGGCCACCGACAAGATCAGCAACCTGATAACCGCCGCCGAGCGACAGCGGAGTTTCTCCGTCAGATATGAAAATCACAAACTCGTAAAATGCTGGGAGGTCAAAGGCTGCGCTTCCGTCGACTGCCCTTCATACAAGTCCAGGAACCTTCGATGCTGGCAGGTGGCCGGTACTCATTGCGGCGGCGAGGTGCAGGGTGTTTTTGCCCAGAAGTTCGGCAGGTGCGAGAAATGTAATGTTTACAAGATGGCCCGTAGCGATCGACTTACGGGGCTGGGCGAGGATTTCAACAACATGATGGCGATACTGGAGCAGAAGGCAGAGGAACAGCAGCAGCTGCAGGAACAGCTGGTCCACTCCACAAAGCTGGCCGCCATCGGTGAGCTTGCAGCCAATATCGCCCATGAGATCAATAACCCGCTCACCGGCGTGCTGGGTTACGCCGCTCTGCTTTTGCGCGAGCTGGATGATAGCGACCCGATGTCCAGGAACCTCAAGGTTATCGAAAACGAGACGATCCGGGCGCGTGACATAGTTCGCAATCTGCTGGACTTCGCTCGCCAGGACGGGCTGAAGAAAAGGAAGGCGTCGATCAAGGAGGTCATGGACGATACCCTGCCATTGTTGAGAAAGCAGGCCGACCTTATCAACGTTGAGGTGAAAACCGAGTACGAGGAAGATGTACCACAAGTATATGTTGACGTAAATCAGATGAAGCAGGTCTTTATCAATATTCTCAACAACGCCCTGCACGCCATGCCCGACGGCGGGACTTTGAAGATCGCTATCAGTGCGGCCAAACCTGACGGAAAACGGCCATGGGTTGAAATTGCCTTCGCGGATACAGGCATCGGGATCGCGCCGACGAAGCTGGGGCAGGTATTCGATCCGTTTTACACAAGCAAGGATGTTGGCGAGGGTACCGGGCTGGGGTTATCCGTATCGCAGCGCATAATCGAGGAGCACGGCGGTTCCATAGGCGTTCAGAGTGCGGTCGGGGCCGGCTCAACATTTACAGTCAAGTTGCCGACAGCGGTTATATCCGCTGACTTCCGGCAAGTTGCCTGATTTTCCAAGGGGGTACCAAATAATGTCTGTTGAGAAAGTGCTCGTTGTTGATGATGAAGAGGTTATCAGGGATGTTTGCGCCCAGATACTCGCTAATGAAGGATACGAAGTTGCAACAGCTTCCAGCGGAAAGCAGGCATTGCATATGGTGAGTGAGATCACTTATGACGCAGTTGTGACCGATATCATGATGCCCGACATGTCGGGACTGGAGCTTTTGGAGATTCTAAGGAGCACCAACCTCGATCTGTGCACGATCGTCATTACCGGACTCGGCACTTTTGACATGGCGACGCAGTCGGACCGCCTTGGTGCCCGCGAGTTCGTGGTCAAACCTTTCACCCCGGACGAACTGAGTGAAGCTGTCCGCAAGGCGTTGGGCAAGCGGACTCCCTTGATCGGCTGATCCGGCCGCGGATCAGTTGATTGGCCGGAAACGTAATTTCCAGACCATAACGGCTGCCTCGAGCACAATTCTTTTTGACATTTTTGACTGACCCAGTTGGCGGTCGGCAAAAGTAATCGGGATTTCGTTTACACGAAATCCTTTTTTTATCGCTTTGTATGTCATTTCGATCTGGAAACCGTAACCATGTGACGAGACTTCGTCGAGATCGAGCGTTTCGAGCACTTTTCGCCGGAAACACTTGTTGCCGCCGGTCAGGTCGCGTACAGGCACACCCAGGACCCTGCTGGCGTATATGCCTCCCCAGCGGCTGATCAGCCGGCGCAAAAGGCCCCAGTTCTCGACTTTGCCACCAGGTACGTAGCGTGACCCCAATACAAGGTCAGCGTTTTTTGCCGCCTCCAGGAATACGGGAATGTTGCGCGGGTCGTGTGAGAAGTCACAGTCCATCTCAAATATGAACTCCGTGCTGGTCTTGAGCGCTTCCTTGAAGCCAGCTACGTATGCGGGGCCGATGCCCTGCTTTCTGGCGCGATGAATGACTGAGAGGTTGTCGTATCGGCTTGCAAGCTCGTCGGCGATTATGCCGGTGCCGTCCGGCGAGTTGTCATCGGCGACGATGATATGGCCATCGAGGCTATAATCCTCAAAGACTTTTTGCAGCAATATCACAAAACGTTCGAGGTTTTCGCGCTCGTTATAGGTTGGAAGAATTACCGTTAACATATATTTTGCTGAATTTGCATGCCTAGAGGTAACGTTTTAGCCGTTCTGTCTGCACTGGGTACAAAGAGTTGTTTCATCCTGGCTGAACGTCCTGGTTTCCATGACCGGTTCGCCGCAGCGGCCACATTTTACGGAGTGTATTATCCGGGCCTCGGGCGGCAGTTCGATCTCGACTTCCCTTATCTCGAAAAGGTCGCTCGCGGGAGCATTGAGTATATAGTCTATCTTTTCCTGCCGCCAACCCGCTGCCTGATCCTGCTGTGCTTGTGATGCTTTGCCGGATTTCATCTTCTTTGCGATTGCCTCCTGCTCCGGGCTGGCATTGAGTGCGCCCCACTTGAGTGAGACCCGGACAGCCCGTGGCTGACCGCGGCGTCCCAAAGTTATCACCTGCTTGCCCCAGTCCCGGAAAAAGAAATTGCCTTTTCCAAAAGTTGCGCCGGCCAGATACTGGACTGCGTCGACACTGCAGCTATCGTTCTCAACGATGGCTACGAGCTCTTCGTCCCGGGCGCGTTCGACATCGAGGCGCTCGATGGCGGCCGCGGTGGCCCGGTAGCCGATCGCGAGTCCCGGGCATAGATGCCCATGAAAAGCGATCAGGTCATCGAGTCCGGGATATTGGGAAGTGTCCATGTACTTATGTTACCAGCCTGTGGTGCATACTGCGTACAGCCAGTTCGCTGAGTAGTAATGTCGAGCCCAGCGCCCATAGGGCTTCGGGCAGTAATGAGGAACTGAACCTGTCCAGCATCAGCGAACGCGTTATGTCTATAAAGCTGGTAAAAGGCAGTGCCCAGGCGAAAATCTGTATTGCTTCCGGGAAGCGGGATACTGGGAAGAAAGTGCCGCAGATGAACTGCGCCGGCAGCACAAATCCCGCGAAGTAAAATCGGAAATATTCCATCTGGGCGATATTGGTGGTGACGATGATGCCAAGCGCGGCAAAATTAGTGGCGGCCAAAAACATGATCACGGGGATGAAGACCGCCTGCCAGTGGTCGAGAATGCCCAGGCCCAGCAGTATCAACAGTACCAGGCTCGAGTTCACCAGGCCTCTGGTAGCGCCCCACATGACTTCGGCCAGGCCGACTTCGCCGGCGCTCACCGGTGTCGAGATGATCCCCTCGAACGTGTTCTGGATGCGCATGCGAAAAAAAGAGCCATAAGTGCATTCGAAAGTCGCCTGCATTATGGCTGCGCTCCCGAGGATTCCCGCGGCGACGAACTCAAGGTACGGGACTCCTTCCATCTCATTGATGTAAGAACCGATCCCCAGGCCCATGACAAAAATAAACAGCACCGGTTCCGCCAGCGCCGGCAGGAAGTTGAACTTCCAGAGGGTGATGAAAACGCGGGCGTTGCGTTGCCAGACCTTGAGAAAGACCGGTGTTACAGAGAGGATTCCTTGGCTCATGTGGCGGCCGCTCCCATTAACGGATCTCCCTGCCGGTGAGCTTGAGAAAGACGTCTTCCAGTGATGCGGGTCTAAGCAGGCGTTCCATGGCGGGATAGGTGTCGATAAGCTCGTTGAATTCCGATGCGGCGCTGGCGTAGAAGTAGAGATTCTGTCCACTGGTCTGATGTTCGAGATAGTCGAAGCGGGCGGTGATGTCGTGCGTCAGGGCGCGGTCGGCGCGGATCTCAAGGACGTAGGGCGCGACGTGGCTGCGGATGAGCTCGTGCGGGCTGCCCGAGTCCACGGCGCGGGCTTCGTCCATTATCAGAACCTCGTCGCACAGCTTCTGGGCCTCTTCCATATAATGGGTCGTGAGGAGCAGGGTTATCCCTCTCTCCTTGAGGTCGAGCAACCTGTCCCAGATAAGGTGACGCACCTGTGGGTCAAGGCCGGTCGTAGGTTCATCAAGAATAATCAGTTCCGGGTCGTTGATGAGGGCGCGAGCGAGGATCAGGCGGCGTTTCATGCCACCCGAAAGAGCCGGCACCGGATCGTCAGCCCGGTCGGCCAGGTGCATGAACTGGAGCAGTTCGTGACAGCGCTTTGACGCCGTCGGTCCCGGTATGCCAAAGTATTTTGCGTAGGTCTGCAGGTTCTGGCAGGTGGAAAGGTCGGGGTCGAGATTATTCTCCTGTGGTACAACACCCAGGCGTGCCTTTATTTCGCGCGGGTTGTCCAGGACATTCATGCCGAGCACTTGGAGCGATCCCGATGTCGGTCTGACGATGCAATATATCATCTTCATGGTGGTCGTCTTGCCGGCGCCGTTGGGCCCGACCAGGCCATAGCAGCGGCCGCGTCCGACTTCGAAATCAAGTGATTCGACCGCGACCACGTCCCGAAAGCGCTTATGGAGCGAGCTGGCCTTGATAATCATGTTTGCCGGTTACCATTCATCCTGAATCCGATTGTATGGTTAATTCGTCATAAAAGAGGAATTATATGTTTATACCCCTATATTTGATGTGAATAGCCATGGCTGAATCTAAAAAAATAACATTACCGATCGGCGGCATGACCTGCGCATCCTGCGTGGAGCGCAACGAGAAGGCTTTGCGCGAGCTTCCCGGCGTTCTGCATGCCGAGGTAAATTTCGCTACCGAGAAGGCGACGATCGACTTCGATCCGCAAGTAGTGAGCGTAGCTGAGCTGGCTTCTGCCGTCGAACGCGCGGGTTACAGCGTCATCACCGACAAGGTGACGCTGGCTATCGAGGGCATGACCTGCGCTTCGTGCGTTGAGCGCAACGAAAAGGCGTTGCGCTCGCTTGATGGTGTGGTCTCCGCTTCTGTCAATTTCGCCACCGAGAAGGCGACGATAGAATTTATAGCCGGCGCCATCACCAGAGCAGACCTGGTGCGGGCCGTCGAAGGCGCGGGCTACAAGGTGCTGGAGAGCGAAGATGCCGAGGGCGGTGATTCCGGGGACGTGGAAGCTCAACTCAGGCGTCGCGAGTATCGCAAGCTGCAGCTCAAGGTGCTGGTTGGCGCCGGTCTCTCAGTGATAATCCTGATAGGCAGTTTTACCGGGCTTCTGGATTTCCTGGGACACAAGGAGAAGATGTACGTCCTTTGGGCTCTCACCACACCGGTACAGTTCTGGGTCGGCTGGCAGTTCTACCATGGCGCCCTGGCTGCGGCCAGGCACTGGACCACGAACATGAACACGCTGGTGGCGGTCGGTTCTTCCGCCGCATACCTCTACAGCATAGCGGGCATTTTCAAGGAACAATTTTTCGTTGAGCGGGGCCTTGACACTCCCATGTACTTTGACACGGCAGCTGTCATCATCACCCTGATCCTTCTCGGACGCATGCTGGAGGCCAGGGCCAAGGGACAGACATCGGATGCCATCAAACGCCTGATCGGGCTGCGACCGAAAAATGCGCGCGTGATACGTGATGGCGCCGAAGTTGACATACCGGTTGAAGACGTAAATACCGGAGACATCATCGTGGTGCGTCCGGGTGAGAGCATGCCGGTCGATGGTACGGTGGTTGAGGGCAATTCAAGCGTCGATGAGTCCATGATTACCGGGGAGAGCATGCCGGTGGACAAGAAGCCCGGCGATGAGGTCGTCGGTGCGACCATCAATAAAACCGGGAGTTTTAAATTCAGGGCGACCCGGGTGGGGAAGGACACGGCGCTCGCCCGCATCATCAGTCTCGTACAGGAAGCACAGGGCTCGAAGCCTCCAATCGCGAGGCTCGCCGATGTGATCTCCGGTTATTTTGTGCCGGCGGTTTTTGCCGTGGCTGGCATGACTTTTGTCATATGGTATTTCTTTGGGCCCGCGCCTACGCTAACTTACGCTCTGCTTAATTTTGTCGCGGTTCTCGTCATCGCCTGTCCCTGCGCGCTGGGACTGGCTACACCGACCGCCGTGATGGTTGGCACCGGCAAGGGCGCCGAGGCGGGAGTCCTGATTCGCGGTGGCGACTCTTTAGAGACCGCGCACAAGGTCGACACTGTCGTGCTGGACAAGACCGGTACTATCACCCGCGGTGAACCCGCGGTCACCGACATAATAACCGAAGGTTGGGATGAAGGGCAGGTGCTCAGGCTTGCGGCTTCGGCCGAGAGGGGTTCGGAGCATCCGCTGGGCGAGGCGATCGTCAAAGGTGCGGTAACCAGGGATATTGAGCTGGAGGTGGCCGTGGGCTTTCAGGCGATCGCCGGACACGGTATCGAGGCTGAGGTGAAAGGTCATGACGTCCTGGTTGGCAACACGTCTCTGATGTCAGACAAAAAGCTTTCACTCGATGGTTTCTTAGAAAGCGCCGAGCTGCTTTCAGGACAGGGGAAAACCCCGGTGTTTGTCGCGGTAGACAACCAGATGGTCGCGGTTGTCGGTATCGCCGACACGATCAAGGATGGTTCACATAAAGCGATCGCGCAGCTGCGACGGTTAGGCCTCGAGGTGATAATGCTCACCGGCGATCACAAGCGCACAGCCCAGGCAATCGGCCTCGAAGCCGGCGTGGACCGGGTGCTGGCGGAAGTTCTGCCCGAGGACAAGGCGCGAGAGGTAAAGAGGTTGCAGGATGAGGGAAGAACCGTGGCCATGGTGGGTGACGGCATTAATGATGCGCCGGCCCTGGTGCAGGCGGACGTGGGCATCGCCATCGGCACCGGTACTGACGTGGCCATGGAAGCGGCCGATATCACACTGATGTCAGGCGACCTGCAAGGGGTTGTCACTTCCATCGCCCTTAGCCGAAGGACCATCCGGACAATCAGGCAGAACCTCTTCTGGGCGTTCATATACAACACTCTGCTGATCCCCGTGGCTGCCGGCGTACTTTACCCGCATTTTCACATTCTGCTCGATCCGATGTTTGCCGCCGGTGCAATGGGCATGTCTTCCGTGACAGTGGTAACCAACTCGCTGCGGCTGAGGCGTTTCAGGCCCTCCGAGGGCGGGTAGATGCATTTAGATTCAGCATAAGCATTTATTTTTAACCATTGACCCGGGGAGAATAGATGTCTGAGTCTCGTGATTTCTACACCATTGCCCAGTTCTCCGACATCCATTGCGGAGATGCGCGTTTTGACGCCCAGCTTGCGGAAGCACTTGTTTCTGAAGTCAACGACGCAAATCCCGACCTTACCGTCGTCGCCGGCGATCTGACCGCAGACGGGTACCGGGAGCAGTTCGACGAAGCCAAGAGCTATATCGACCGGGTCAAGTGCGAGCAGGTACTTGTAATCGCGGGGAACCACGACTGCCGCAACGTCGGTTATCTTCACTTCGAGGAACTTTTCGGTCCACGCCATTACAAGACCGCCGAGCTGGATTTCAGGCTTTGCTGTGTACCGGGGGAGGAAGGAATCCAGCAGAAGGTAAAGATCCTGGCGATGGATTCAAACAAACCCGATCTGAACGATGGCGAGATCGGCCGTGACAACTTCACATGGATTGACAATGAATTTCCAAATGAGCGCGATTACAAGATATTTTTACTTCATCATCATCTGGCTGGCATACCAGGAACAGGCAGGGAACGCAACGTCGTCTGGGATGCGGGCGACGTCCTGGAACGCCTGCGGGCGGTTGATATAAATCTCGTTCTCTGTGGACACCGTCACGTGCCGTATACCTGGCCGCTGGCGAACATGCTGATCATCAGCAGTGGCACCGGCAGCACCTGGCGCACCCGTGGCTACACGCAACCCTCCTATAACATGATCAGGGTCGATCCGGAAATGGTCACCATAACCACCAAGGTGCCCGGGGGCCCCATCGTTAAACGAGAGCGTTTTCGCCGCCGCCCACGGCCGCCCGTCCCGGAATAAGCAAGGCGGATCTCATTATTAGCGCCCATTATGCTATTGGCCATTCTTGACACTGGAATCGCTAGATTATAAGCTTTTTGGCTAGCTGCGGGGGGAGTCCATTCCGGCGCATTTCACCATCATCTGGATGGTATTCTCCGATTGCAACCAACGAGACAGGAGAGTGACGAGCATGACAAAAATCTTTAGGTACTTCCTGCTAACCACATTGATTCTTGGGTTGCTGCTGGCAACCACCGTGGCCGTCGTCGGTTGTGGTGACAGCACCACGACAACGGCAACGACTTCCAAGACGTCGACCGCCAACACCGCGGAAGTCATCGGCGCCAGAGCCGTAAAAGTATTAAGCGCGGCCTCGACTGGCGACTATGGTGCCAACTCGATCTCAGGTGAGAACCTGGCCAAGAAACTTGCCGATCCCGTGGAGAACAAAAAGCTCTATCTCATGGATATTCGCAAGAAAGCTGATTACGACGCCGGCCATATCGATGGAGCAAAGCAGGTCGAATTCGCAAAGTGGGCCTCGTCTGAGAACCTGGATGCGCTGGCCAAACTGCCTTCGGATACCAAGATCATCGTTATCTGTTATACCGGCAATACCGCCGCGCAGGCGACTGGCGGCCTGAGGATGCTCGGTTACGACGCCGCCGTTCTCCAGGCGGGAATGAATGGCTGGGCGCAATCAGCAATGACAGCGACGACCGTCGCCGACCTGCAGAACACCAGCTATCCTGACTTCACGACTCCGGCGAATGCATCTGCGCCTGCGCCACCGAACACGACTCTGGACAAGCCTTCCGCGGATGACTATAAGGTTATCGCCGATAAGGCAAACGCTGTCATGTCAGCTATGAAGACCGACGGTGATTTTTCCCTCAATACGGTTTCGGCCGCCAAGCTGAGCGAGCTGCTAGGCGGTTCCAGCAAGCCGTTCGTACTGGATATCCGCAGTGCCACCGACTTTAATGCGGGTCATATCCAGGACGCTGTTAATGCTCCATTCAAGGCAGTCGCACTTCCGGAAAACCTGAAGCTGCTACCGAAAGACAAGAAGATCGCCGTTGCCTGCTACACCGGCAATACCGCCGCGCAGGCAACCATGATTCTCCAGATGCTCGATTACGATGTCAGTGTCCTTAAATATGGCATGATGGGCTGGGACGGAACTGGCAAGGCGGATTATCTCAGCAATATCCAGAGTGCCAATAATCCTGTAATAAAAACGCAGTAGATCTGATCAGCACGCTAATTGGCGGGGGCGGCCGTAAGGCCGCCCCCGTTTTTGTTCGCATTATCATCCCCGCTTCGCATTATCATCCCCGCTTCGCATTATCATCCCCGCTTCGCATTTAAAATACCGTCAGTTATTCCCTGAACCCTTTTCGTTTGAGTGGAATCATAAAAATACGTTACACTTTTATGGCGACAACGGACCAGATACATGTTGATTTTGCGAATGAAGGTCCGTGTTCAATAAGTAATATCAGGCAAGCGAATCCTTAATTTAAAAGAATCGAAGAAGAAGAGGAGTATTGATGTTCACCCCGGTTTCACCGTCAGAGCAGGAAGATGAGGCAGGCGCCGCTGGCATGGCCGCCGCCGAAAAAATTATCAATGAAGTTATATCGCGGCGCGCCATGAGAGTGCTTGCCTCAACGCCACTGGAAGAGGGGGAATATATCGCTCACGGCCTCTGGGGACAAGAGCTGGCGGCGAAGCTGGACGATCCTCTAAAGCGCGAGGACTATTATCTTCTCGATGTTCGCACACGCGAAGCTTTCGATGAGGGTCATATCGCTGGCGCTCATCATGTGGAATTCAAGGAATGGGCATCTCCTGATAATCTTTCAGGGTTCCCCCTCGACAGGAAGATCATCGTAATCTGCGATACCGGGCTTATGGCCGCCCAGGTGGTGGCGGGCCTGAGGTTGCTCGGGTACGATGCGGTAGTTCCCAGGACCGGTTTAAACGGCTGGGCACAGACTTCAATGACGCCGGGCCTGGTGGAGGAGATACATGCGGCCGGGTATCCGGTCAGGCGCGTGCCGCCGAAGGATGGGTGCATCTGTGCCCCCCGTGACATTGTTTTTGACCGGCCGGATGAAAAAGAATACGAAGTCATCGCTAGGCGCGCTCGCGAGGTTTTCGCCGATGCGATCGGGGATGGCGATTTTGGCGGCAACATCATAAACGCCTCCGAATTGAACACAATGCTTGAAAAAGGCGCCGGTCAGGAGCAGATATTCCTGCTGGATCTGCGACGCGAGGAAGATTTCGAGGGCGTCGGTCACATCGAGGGAGCCATACGCATGGACTTCGACGCCATGGCCGTGATGAAAAACCTTCAGAGGCTGCCTCGCGACCGCAAGATCGTCACGATCTGTTATACGGGTAACCTGGCGGCGCAACTGGTCACTGTCTTGAGAATGCTGGATTATGACGCACAGGCCCTGGCGTACGGCATGGTCGGCTGGACGCGCACACCTTCGACATACATGTACCTGAAGGATATCCAGAAAGCGGATAATCCGCTTGTTTAGACTGCGCTGTGCGGCAAAGCCCAGTCAGGGCCTCAGCGGTTTTCCGGGGTTACTGTTCCTCTTCTAAATCGTCGTCGATCTCTTCTTTTACCTTGCGCCTGTCTCTTTTACCGTACTTGCTTTCTGAATGGTAACCCGCACCGCTTTGAGGCCGTGAGGCAAACGGGTCGCGCGGGGGTTTCGGTTTTTTTATCCCGGGCTTCGACGGCCCGTGTTTCTTTTTAGAATCCGACATGGTACATATCCATTCCCTCTTTGATGACAACCTCAGGTTCTTACTCCGGACGGCTGTCAAAGACTATTGTCACCGGACCGTCGTTCAGCAGCTCCACGTCCATCATTGCGCCGAACTCGCCGGTCGCGACTTCGATGCCCGTGGCACGCAGTTCCTCCACGACTTTCAGATACAGCTTCTCCGCCATCGCAGGCTCGGCGGCGTCGCTGAAACCTGGACGATTTCCCTTGCGAACATCTCCCAGCAAGGTAAACTGGCTGACCACGAGGATTTTTCCTCCGACATCCTGCACCGAGAGGTTCATGAGGCCACCTTCATCCTCAAATATCCTCAACCGCGCGAGTTTGCCCGCGATATAGCGCACGTCATCCGGTCCGTCATCCCGAGCGACGCCCAGCAGCACAAGAAGGCCGCCTCCGATGGAGCTTATCAGCGAACCGGCAACCGAGACGCCGGCCCTGCTAACTCTCTGGACCACTACTCTCATTCCATGAATTTTAAAGGCATAAGGCCAAAGTTGAAAGGACGGCCTTTTTGGAACAGAATCTGCACAGCCGGATTCTTCGGTTCTATCCATGTCAGGAAAGAAAAAAAACACGACGTTCAACAGGCTCGAGATTGCTATCGGTCTGCGGTTTTGCCGGTTGACCGGCGGCAGCCTTCATCTCCTGCCGGCCATCGCATGCCTGTTTTATCCGATCCTGTTCGTTTCCGGTAATACGGACGCCAGTGTCCTGGAACCGAAAGGTTATGATTCACTGACTTCGAGTACCTGCGAGCCTCCATGGGGTGTTGAATCAAGGATCACGGTCAGCGCACG